>DYKC01000006.1 GCA_020722825.1 Vermiphilus sp. | reverse complement strand
TACTGCATCTCCAAAGACCTCTGTCCACTCCCGAAAGCTCTTGTTGCTGGTTAGACGCATTTTACCCTGCCTTAAAGTAAGATAACTCCATTACAGATAAATACTTATTGAGGTATAATACAGAGAAGTGGTAAAAAGGGGTAGCCAGAACTTGAAAGAAGAAAATTGCTTTTACTTGTTGTCTATCAATGGCTTATGCTATAATCGCTGCGGGTAAAATGCGTTTTAGCCTACTATATTTTTACCATTTTGTCAATAGATATTACATATTACATAACATTAATCTATGTTTGTCAAATTATAGTCTACAAAATAAATTAAAAAAGATGCTTCTCCCTGAATTTTCAATGCTTTCAGCATTTCTATGTGTCAAAAAGGTGTGAAGTTGGGCTTCAATAGTTTAGACTACCTTTACAGGAGACCCTGTCAGTGCAGATTTGTAAATGGCATCTATTATCCTCATCAGGATTACCGCCTCTTCCGGTGTTGAATA
Source organism: Vermiphilus sp. (assembly GCA_020722825.1). Taxonomy (GTDB): domain Bacteria; phylum Ratteibacteria; class UBA8468; order B48-G9; family JAFGKM01; genus JAFGKM01. The sequence goes on along the minus strand of DYKC01000006.1, from coordinate 19,787 downwards.
TGGCTTTTCCTCTCCTGCAACAGCCCTTACAAAATTCACTACCGCCCTCTCCCTGCCCATTTTCTCATCAGGCTCAGTTACAATCTTCCTGTTTACGGGTTTCCCGTATTCCGTAGTGTATATTTCGCAGTCATCAATTGCGGTATCGTCTATACCATCTCGTCCGAATAATCTTCTTATCATACCCCCGGCTTTTTTCCCCTGGAAGGTTACCGATACCTCTTCCCTTTCATTCATTTCCGCCCAACTGTTCCTTGCAAAGAGAACCTGTCCGGTCTTGAACCTGATAAAAGCGTGCGAAGCGGTCTCAACATCCATAATGCCGTCCTTAACATCAGGTATACCCCACGGACCCTTGAAATCTGGATTGCCTGAAAAGTCGTCAAATGTTCCGGCAAGAACCCACTCGGGTTCGGGAAATCCCATGAAATAGAGCGCGAGGTCTATCATGTGCAGAAGGTCAATCACCGGACCTCCTCCGGACAGTGCCTTCTGTGTGAACCATCCCCCAAATCCAGGGATACCGCATCTGCGTATCCATAGAGATTGTGCAGAATTTATCTGCCCGATATCACCGTTTTTTATATATTCCATAAGTGCCTGTGCCTCTGGCCTTGCACGGTTGTTGAAGTCAAACATCAATGTTTTACCTGCTTTTTTTGCAGCAGATGCCATCTTCATTGTTTCTTCAGCATTCAGTGCCGGAGGCTTCTCGCAGAAAACGTTCCTGCCTGAATCCAATACCTTAATCGCCACTTCGCAGTGAAGATTGTTAGGAACGCACACACTTACAAGTTCAACTTCGGTTTTATCAAGCATTTCTGTATAAGAAGAATAGACCTTCTTAATGCCATATTTTTCCGCCTTTTCTTCAGCCCTCTTTACATCCTTATCCGCAATAGCATCAACCCTAACACCTGTACTCATGTATCCATTTATATGGTAGTCCGCAATCCCACCTGCCCCTATAATACCCGCCTTCATCTTATTAAGAGTAGACATTTTTCTTCCTCCCAAATCCCCCTAATTCCCCCTTTGACAAAGGGAAAGACAGGGAGATTTTTCTGTCTCTAATCCTTTTTTAAATTCCTTGACTTCTCATTGGAAATCTCCTATGTCTTTCCTGTAGTGTTTGCCTTCAAACTCTATTATATCCGCAGCCCTGTAAACCTTCTCCCTCGCCTTTGTAAGACTACCGTCAACCGTGGTTATTCCAAGAACCCTTCCGCCCGACGTCATAAACCTTCCGTCTTCTTTTTTTATCGTACCCGCATGAAACAACGTCACGTCCTCATTTTTTACTGCCTCATTCAGTCCCTTTATCTCCTTCCCCTTTTCATACTCACCGGGGTATCCGCCAGATGCGAGGATAACGCAAACGGATTTTTTGTCGCTCCACCGTATCTTCACTTTATTCAGGGACCGCTCTATAACTGCCTCCATAATCTCTGTAAGGTTACTTTCCATCCTCGGCAGAATTACCTGTGTCTCAGGGTCCCCGAACCTGACATTATATTCTAAAACAAACGGACCCTGTTCAGTTATCATAAACCCGAAATACAAAACACCTCTGTAATCAATATTTTCTCTCTGGAGTCCTTTCAAGGTGGGGACAACCACCCTTTCTTTTATGTGCTTTTCAATCTCCGGCGTGAAAACAGGAGGTGGTGAATAACATCCCATGCCGCCTGTATTCGGACCAATGTCGCCATCAAAAACCCTCTTGTAGTCTTTTGCCGGAACCATAGGAACAAAACCTTCCGTATCCGTGAAGACTAAGTAAGACATCTCTGTTCCCTTAAGACAGTCTTCTATTACAACCGTCCGGTTCTCGCTTCCGAAGATGTTATAATCGTATATTTTGCACAGGAATTCCTTTGCCTGCTTCATATCCTCCGAAACCTGAACGCCCTTGCCTGCCGCAAGCCCATCATATTTAATCACGCAAGGAAATTCTCTTTTCTCAAGAACACTGACTGCTTCTTCAATACTGTTAACTGCAATAAAGTCGGCAGTGGGAATCCCGTACTTTTTCATAAATTCCTTTGCAAAAAGTTTTGAGGATTCCAGTGCAGAACCTTTTCTGCACGGTCCGAAAATTTTCAGACCTTTACGGTTGAAAAGGTCCGTTATCCCTTCAGAGAGAGGAACTTCCGGACCGACAACCGTCAGGTCAATATTCAGATGTGAGGCAATCCGGGCTACTTCCTCCGGGTCACTGAAGCCGTCAGTCAAACACTCCGCATCCTCTGAAATTCCACCATTGCCCGGCAGGGCGAAAACCCTGTCTCTGCCGTTGTCCTTCTTCATCTTCCATACTATTGCATGTTCCCTTCCTCCGCTTCCGAGTACCAGTATTTTCATCAATCATACCTCCAGTGTCTTCATTATATCCATATATTTAATAGCAAAAACTGCGATGTTTGCAAAAAGGTTGTTGAAAAAATGTACGCTTATAGGTAACCACAGATTCTGATGTTTTTCAAATAGATAGGTAAGCAGGATGCCAAATGCAAAAAGACCTGGAAGCACAAAAATCTCATTATGCATCAGGGCAAATATGGCAGAACTCAAAAGCATTGAGGCCGGAACTGGAAACTTCTTTTTCAGTGCAGGATAGACCACTCCTCTGAATACAATCTCTTCGGTAAATGGTGCCACTATGCAACTTAAGAAGAAAAGGAGTGACAGCAGATAAAAAGAATCTGTTTCAAAATATAAATACATAACCTGCTGTGGAATAGGATTAAATCCGAGAATTTTGAAAAACGTAAAAGATAACATTGTAATTAAAAAAAGCCCGGGCAAAAACAGCATATAGATGTAAAAACCTCTGAATAGCGAAACGGATGGCTTTTGCAACAGAGATAGAATATATAAACGGAATCTTATAAAAACGTAATAAAGCAGTATAAAGAGGATAAGGGTGGGAGTGAAAATACTCCAGATGAAAGAAAACGCGGTATCTGAAGATATTGCGGTAAATTTTTCGGGAGCAAAAGAGGCTAACAGAGACAGGAGAATCACTAAAGAAATGATTGTTGTTGCTGTAGTAAAGTCAGGGGTTCCCTTTTTCATTCGCCGATAATTTTTGTTTCTTCATCCAGGTATACCCCTCTGAGATTCATCTCAAGGGTATAAGGAGAAGGGGATACAGAAAATCCTGTTTCAGGTTCAATTGTACCGTTCTGTATAAGTTCTACGAGGTGCTGGTTGAAAGTTTGCATCCCCCCCTCTGAATCAGACGACATTGCAGAATAAATCTTATTCATTTTATTTTCCTGAATAAGTTTTGATATAATAGGCGTAACCAGCATTATTTCACAAACAGGAACAACGCCGGACTTGCCTTTCCTCGGAACAAGTTTCTGACAGACCGATGCTCTTAAATGGTATGAAATAATTTTGCGTATTTGTTCATGCTGCGTCGTAGGAAAAAAGTCAAGCATTCTCGCAATGGTTGAAAGAGTATCAACAGTATGCAGGGTTGCAAAAACAAGGTGTCCTGTTTCACAGGCATTGATAGCCGCCTGGAACGTATCAGCATCTCTCAATTCACCGATTAAAATTATGTCAGGGTCCTCTCTCAGAACGTGTTTCAGAGCCGTACTAAAAGAGTGAGTATCTATCCCGACTTCCCTTTGATCAATAACTGATTTATTGTCTTCGTACAAATATTCTATTGGGTCCTCTATTGTTACAATGTGTTTTTCTTTTTCTCTGTTGATATGTTGTATCATCGTAGCAAGGGTTGTTGATTTGCCACATCCGGTAGGACCTGTAACGAGAACAAGCCCGTCGGGATAAAGAGCAACCTTCGCAAGAACTTCCGGAAGATTTAATTCCTTAAAGGTGGGTATTGTATCCTTTATCCTCCTGAAAACCAATCCTGTCTTACCTCTTTGTTTAAAAGCATTAACCCTGTATCTGCCTACTTCAGGGGTATCAAAAGCAAAATCCGCTTCTTTTTCTCTTTTAAAAACTTCCAGTTGTCCCGCACTCATAATCCTGTTGAGAATTGCTTCAATATCTTCAGCCTCAAAGGTCCCCTCCCAATCCTCAAAAATCTTCAGTTCCTTTTTCACGCGAAATATTGGCTTCCTTCCGAACTTTATATGCAGATCGGAAGCATCAATTTCTTTCATCAAACCCAGTAATTTTATAAAATCCTTCATTATTCTTTTTCTTCCTCTTTCAAATACTCTTCCATTGCAATCTGCACAGGATCGGATTTTCTCGTTTCAGATGAAGTCATTTTTCCGCTCATTATTGCATGGGCTCTTTCTGAAAGCCTACTTATCAATTCATAGATATTTTTCCCCCTGTCAAATCTGTCCAGTAACTTGAGATTTCTACTCATTTTATCTCTTTCCCCAGAGGACAGCCTGCTGAAGAAAAACAGTCCTATTGCACCAGTTTAAGTATAGCCATACTGGCATTGTCTCCGGTGCGCGGAGGCAACTTTATTATACGGGTATATCCGCCGTTTCTATCCCTGTATTGTTCTGAAATTTCCTTTATTCTTTTCATACTCGCCGAATGATTCAAGATTGAGTTTATTCGGCGGTAACTTGCCAGGTCCCCTTTCTTTCCGAGAGTTATTATCTTTTCAACAACCACTTGCAATTCTTTAGCCTTTGCTTCAGTGGTTTTTATCTCTTTGTGGTGGAAAAAACTAATAGCCATATTTTTTGTCAATGCCTTTCTATGGGATCTATTCCTGCCAAGTTTTCTAACCTTTACTCTATGCCTCATTTTGCAACCTCTTTACCTCTCACTCTACCTGATACGACTGAAAAGTGAGAGGTTTACAATTTTATTTTTCACTTTTTTTTCCTGACAGTTCCTCTCTGGTTTTTAGACTGTATCCTACCTTTTTAAGAGCCTCGTCAATCTCTTCAATTGATTTCTTACCAAGATTCCTTATTTCTGCTAATTCCTCTCTTGGAACTGAAAGTAATTCATCCAGCGTTCCTATTTTTTTGGAAATTAGACCGTGCAAAACTCTGGTTGTGAGTTTAAGTTCCGTTATGGGCATTTTTAAATCAAAATGAGCCGTTTTTTTCTTCTCCTCAGGTTGTACTTCATGTACTTCATCGTACCCAATTTTCTGATTTTCTCCTATCAGTGAAAAATGCCTATTCATCAAGTCTGTTGCTTCTTTCACAGCATCCTTAGGTGAAATAGCTCCGGTCGTCCAGATTTCCAGTATCAACTTCTCGTAATCAACGAATTGTCCAACTCTCGTGTTTTCAACATTAAAGGTTACCTTCCTCACAGGAGAATAAATACTATCTATTAGAATTGTTCCCACAGGTACCTGCCCCTTCATAAATTTCATCTTCTCATAAGGAATATAACCTCTGCCTTTTGTAATCTCAACCTGAATGGTCAAAGTTTTATTGGGCAAAATAGTTGCAATGTATAAATCTTTGTTTAACACCTCAACACTGCTGTCATTAATTAAATCCTGAGCACATATTTCATCCTTGCCTTTAATCTCAAATGAAGGAATTACATGTGGAAATTCGGTAATCTTCTGTTTCAATGCTATCTGTTTTATGTTCATTACTATTTCCACAACATCCTCTTTCACCCCTGGAATGGTGGAAAATTCATGAGGAACACCATCAATTTTAATTGATGTTATTGCAATGCCCTCTATAGAGGAAAGTAGTACTCTCCTCAAGGCATTTCCGAGAGTTACTCCATATCCTCTTTCAAGAGGTTCAATCACAATTTTGCCATAGTTGTCTCTGTATGTTTCTTTTTCCCAGACAAATTTTTCAGGAAACACAAATTCTTTCATCTAACACTCCTTTACCCTGAATTCTTCCTGATACGCTCTAATTGTGAGGGGTTATGATTTTGTTTAGAATCCTCTCTCTCCTGGCTTTGCTCGGAGCAAACCTGCGCCAGTCCACTACTTAGAATAAAGGTTAACTATCTGCTGCTCATCAACAGGCAAGGTTACCTCATCCCTCAGAGGTTCTCTTAAAACGGTTATAGTAAAATTATCATTATCTACCTGTACCCACGTTGGAACAACATGAGATTTATATTCTTCAATACACTCCTTAATTGATTTTACATATTTGCTGTTTGGATGGAGTTGTACTATATCCCCGATTTTCAAGACATATCCCGGTCTATCCATTCTTCGCCCATTAACCCTAATTCCACCGTGATTTATCATTTCCTTTGCCATTCTTCTTGAATAAGCCCAGTTCACTCTATACAGTGTATTATCTAAACGACTTTCAAGAATCTGGAGCAGATTTTCACCGGTTACGCCCTTCTTCTTTTTAGCGTTTTCAAAATATCTGCGAAATTGTCTTTCTAAAACTCCATAGTAGATTTTGACCTTGTTTTTTTCCATAAGTTGCAGGCCATATTCAGACATTTTCTTCCGTCTGATAAAAGAGCTCTTCTGCCTTTTCTTGTTGTCCCGCATGTCAACCGGGCATTTTACGGTCTCACACCTTCTGCCTTTAAGATATAGTTTCACACCATATTTTCTACAGGTTTTACATAACGGTTTGGTCATCTTCATTTTTATATCCTTCTCCACTCAAGGTGGTAATTAATTTACTGTTTGTCACTTATTGCTAATCTCTGTTTTTATTATACTTTCCTGCGTTTAGGAGGTCTGCAGCCATTATGTGGAATAGGTGTAACATCCTTAATAGAAATCACATTCAAACCAGCACCTTGTAGCGCTCTGACAGCTGTTTCTCTTCCTGCCCCCGGACCTTTCACAAAAACATCCACTTCCTTCATATTGAATGTCGTTTGTACTTTCCTTGCAAGATTCTCTGCTACCAGCTGTGCCGCAAAAGGTGTGCCCTTTCTTGTTCCCTTAAACCCTACAGTCCCTCCGCTACCCCACAATAAGACCTTGCCGCTGGTGTCTGTTATGGTAATAACAGTGTTGTTGAAAGTAGCTTTGATATGCGCAATACCTCTGAGAACATCAACATGCTTTTTTCTTTTTTTTACATAGGTTTTTTTGATTTCAGCCATTTTTTATCCTCATTTTTTTTCAGCCTCTCCCATCTTTGATTTAAGAATTTTTCTTGCCGTTTTATCTCTGATAACCCCTACAGTCTTTCTTGGACCTTTTCTCGTCCTGGCATTGGAACGGGTTCTCTGTCCCCTTACAGGGAGAGAAAGGCGATGTCTTACTCCTCTGTATGAATTTATTTCTATCAATCTTCTTATATTCTCGGATAACTCTTTTTTAAGGTTGCCCTCTATAGATATATTCTTCTGAATGAAGGATGCTATTTTCCCAAGTTCATCTTCACTTAAATCTTTAACTTTCTTATTCGCATCAATATGGGTATAGTGAATGACTTTTTTTGCCAGCGTGGGGCCCACTCCATATATATACGTTAAAGATGTTTCAACTTTTTTGTTATCAGGTATTTCTACACCTAAAATTCTTGCCATCTTTCATTATCTCCTTCACCCCCTCACTCTACCTGATACGCTTTCACGGCGAGGAAGGTATGATTTTTTTCAGTCTCTTCATCCCTGTCTTTGTTTATGTTTTGGTCCTTCTTGAGGGTTGCTGCAAATAACCCTTACTATTCCTTTTCTTCTTATGATTTTACACCCGGGACAGATTTTTTTTACAGATGCTCTTACTTTCATTTTCTCTTCCTTTATAAGATTTTGTTGTCTTTACAACCTTTTTATAATGCGTCCTCTTGTAAGGTCATACGGAGAAAGTTCCAGAAGGACTTTATCTCCAGGTAATATCTTTATATAATACATCCTCATTTTCCCGCATAGATATGCTGTTATAACATGCCCATTTTCCAACTCCACAGAAAAAGCAGTTGCGGGTAACGCCTTGATGATTTTACCCTGAACTTTAATTTTCTCTTCTTTTTTTTCCATAACAAAACCTGGTTGATACCATAGATTTTTACCAGTTAAACGGTAGTCAGTATCTCCGGTCCGTTCTTACCTATTAAAACACAGTTTTCATAATGAGCGGCATAACCTCCGTCCTTTGTTACAACCGTCCACCCATCTTTGAGAATCATTATATCGGCTTTGCCTTCGGTAATCATAGGCTCTATTGCCAGAACCATATTTTCTTTTAAAATCTCCCCTTTTCCTGGTTCACCAAAATTTGGTATTTCAGGAGATTCGTGCAGACTTTTACCAATACCATGTCCCACAAATTCCCTTACCACTGAAAAATTATTTGCTTTAACAACATTTTCTATTGCTACACCTATATCTCCTACCCTCATATCAGGCAAAGCCTTCAAAATCCCTGCGGCAAAAGACGCTCGAGCAACATCTATAATTTTTGAATGAATCTCCTTCACCCTGCCTACAGGAAAAGTATCTGCACAATCGGAATAAAATCCTTTATATACAACCCCCATATCAAGGGATACGATATCCCCTTCTTTCAAAATCTTTTCTCTTGAAGGGATACCATGAACAACTTCCTCATTTACGGATATACATAAATTAGCAGGATAACCATTATAATGTTTGAAAGCTGATTCTACCCCGTTTTCTTTTATTAATTCCTCCCCCTTTTTTTCTATCTCATAGGTAGTTATACCACACCTGACCATCTCTCCTAATTCTACCAGTATAGATTTACATATCTTGCAGGAGACTTTTATCCTCTCTATTTCTTGAGACGTCTTCACCATTTTACAATTTTTTTGATTTCATTGATGGTATCTTCCAACCTACCATTCCCTGGAACAACAGAAAGTATTTCTTTATCCCTGTAATATTCTATCAATGGTGCAGTTAATTTACGGTAAACTTCCAATCTACGTCTTATAATCTCTTCCCTGTCATCATCTCTCTGTACAAGTTTTCCGCCACATAGATCACATAGCCCTTCTCTTTTCGGTGGAAGATTCACAAGATGATATATTTTACCGCAACTGTCACAGACCCTTCTGAGTGACAAACGGTTAACCAGAAAATCATCATCTGCTTCCAGATATATCACTCTTACTTCATCTTCGCTGTCAAATATTCTGTCCAGCATCGCTGCCTGAGACAAGGTTCTCGGGAATCCATCCATTATAACACCCCTGGCACACAAAGGTTTTGACATCTCCTTTGCAACCATTGCAACCACAATGTCATCAGGCACAAGTTCACCCCGATCCATATATTTCTTTGCCCTAATACCTGAATCAGTTCCTTTTTTCAAATGTTCTCTAAGTAAATCTCCCGAAGAAATCAGTAGTAATCCCCATAATTCAGAGAGTTTGCTTCCGACCGTGCCTTTCCCGGCACCGGGAGGACCAAGCAAGATAATGTTTTTTTTCATTAACGGCCCTTCATTTTTTTGATAAAGCCATGATAATGCCGCACAAGTAAATGCGACTCCACCTGTCTTAACGTTTCAAGCAAAACAGAAACTGTTATTAACAGGCCTATACCACCAAAGATATTTGCCACCACAAAAGGTATTCTCCTGTACACAAGCATAATAAAATACGGAAAAAGAGCTATACCTGCCAACATCAAAGAACCGGGTAGAGTTAGCCGATTCAAAACCTTTTCAAGATATACAGCCGTTGATTTGCCCGGCCTGATACCCTGAATAAAACCTCCATACTTCTTAAGGTCTTCTGACACATTGTCAGGATTAAAAATAATACTCGCATAGAAATAACAGAAAAAAACAGTCAAAATTGCATAAAGCAACATTCCGAATCCTCCCGTCGGAGAAAGAAATTCAGCCATCTTTTGCAGCACTCTATTTGAAGAAAAAGTCAAAATTGTTGCAGGAAAGGTCAGTATGGAAATAGCAAAAATGAGAGGGATAACCCCACCCTGATTAAGTTTTATAGGTAGATAGGTTGCCTGTCCACCATATACCCTCCTGCCAATAACTCTTTTCGCATACTGAATCGGGATTCTTCTCTCACTTTCGTTTATGATAACAGCAAAACCCACCACAACAAATATTAATACAATCATAAGGAGCACGGCAAGAAAATTTATTTCTCCAGCCGCAACCAGTTTTTCTGTTCGGCTGAAAGCAACAGGCATTCTTGAAAGTATACTGGCCGTTATTATCAGGGATATACCGTTTCCTATGCCTTTCTCTGTTATCTGTTCACCAAGCCACATAAGAAAAATGGTTCCCGTGGTCAGGGTTATTACAGTGGTAATTCTGAAAAGCCATCCTGGATTGGGAACAACCATAATATCCCCAAAATGCGCGGGATTTTCAAGCCATATACTTATGGCGAATCCTTGAAATATGCATAAACCAACAGTTCCTATACGCGTAATCTGCGTGAGTTTTCTTCTCCCTTCCACGCCACTTCGCCTCAGGCTTTCAAAATAGGGAACAATAGATGTGAGCAGTTCAAGAATAATTGAAACGCTTATATATGGCATTATACCGAGTGCAAAGATAGTGGCGTTACTCAGAGCCCCACCTGCAAAAAGGTCGGCAATCCCTAAAAGAGTATTGGGAAACTGCTGGAAAAACTGTGACAAAGCTCTGCCATCTATACCAGGAGAAGGGACATAACATCCCAACCTGTATACAGAGAGAAGCATTAAAGATACCATAATCCTTTTTCTTAAATCCGGCACTTTAAAACTATCTCTGAAACCCTCTAACATCTTTTCTCCTCTGAATAATCTGCCACCTATTTTTCAGGAAGCAGAACTGTCTTTCCACCTGCCTTTTCTATTTTCTCCTTCGCCAGCGCAGAAAAAGAGTGTGCATGGACTTCAACTTTCTTTCTTATAACCCCTTCCCCCAGCACCTTTACATTTTTACCTGTTTTCACAAGTCCGACTCTAACTAAAAGTTCCGGGGTTATTTTATCGTTCTCATTAAAAATTTTCTCTATCAGTCCAAGGTTTACCAATTCTTTAACTTCTTTTTTCCTATGTGTAAAACCCCTTTTAGGCAACCTTCTCACCAGAGGCATCTGCCCACCTTCAAAATTGTAAGAAAGAGAATACCCCTTTCTTGCTTTATGTCCTTTATGCCCCCGTGTTGAAGTCCCACCATGTCCTGAAGCATCTCCCCTGCCCACTCTTTTTCTTTTATGAATTGCACCTGAGGGCGGTTTAATCTGATGTAACCTCATTTCTCACTATCTCCTGTTTTTTCGCCTCATCTCCTCCAACATCCCTCAATTTTGACAGCGCTTTTACCGTTGCATTTATAACATTTAAAGGATTAGTAGAACCGAGACACTTACTGGTAATATCTCTGATTCCACAAACCTCAAAGAAAGCCCGCATTGTCCTGCCAGCAACCATTCCATGCCCTTTCGTGGCAGGCTTTAACATAACATAAGATGCTCCTGATTTCGCTTCCACATCATAAGGTATCGTTGTCTCCTTAAGTGGAACAGATATCATATCTTTTTTGGCTTTCTCAGTGGCTTTTCTTATCGCTTCGGGGACCTCCCCTGCTTTCCCGAGACCGAACCCTGCTCTGCCCTGTCCATTACCAACAACGACCAGAGCCCTGAAGTTAAGATTTTTACCACCTTTTGTAACCTTTGTCACTCTTCTTATTTCCACAACAACCTGTTTTCTCTCCTCTTCATCAAGTGATTGTCTTTCCATCAAAATTTCAGTCCTCCTTTTCGTGCTGCATCTGCAAGTGCTTTAATCTTTCCGGTATATTTATAACCACTCCTATCAAACACAACCTTTGAAATTCCCATTTCTAAAGATTTTTTAGCAAGAAGTTCTCCAATCTGTCTGGCTCCTTTAACATTGTAACTTTTAACATCTTCCTGCTTATTCTCTTTAATTTCAGTAGATAAAGAGGACACGGTTAGCAAAATCTTATTGGGAATTTCCTCATCAACTGCAAGGGAAGCATAGATATGCCTGTTACTTTTAAATATAACAACTCTTGGTACCTCTCTTGTACCAAAAACTTTTTTTCTCACCCTCAAATGTCTCTTTTTCCTTCTTTGCTGTTTTGTAGATATCATTGTGTTGCTCCTACACCTGTCTTGCCGGCCTTATGCCTTATGTATTCATCTCTGTATCTTATACCTTTACCCTTATAGGGTTCGGGTGGACAGATAGCCCTTATCTCGGCAGCATAATTTCCCACCTTCTGTTTTTCCATGCCTCTTATAAAAATCATAGTATTTCTGTAAATTTCTACTTCTATTCCTTCAGGGATATCTCGCTCAACAGTATGGGAAAATCCAATATTCAAAAGTATTTTTCTGCCTTTAACCTCTGCTTTATATCCAACACCATGTATTTCCAGGATTTTCTCAAACCCGTTTTTTATACCTTCAAAATTGTTTAGAACAATCTTTCTTAATAGCCCCTGCAGAGCTTCTGTCTTCTTATACAACTTTCTATTATCCGGACTGATTGTATTGGCAATCGTAATTTTGTCTGTATCTATAGATACATCCAGATTAGGAAAAATCTCCTGTTCCAGCCTGCCTTTTCCACCTTCAAAAATTAACCTGTTGTCTTTCCTTGAAACCTTCACTCCATCAGGTATCACAACAGGTTTTTTACCCAATCTTGCCATTTTTATCTCCACTGCTCACCATACGTAAAACAGAAGTTCGCCTCCTAAACCCTGTTCTTTTGCTCTCTTGTTGCTCAGTATACCTTTTGAAGTAGATATTACGGCTATCCCCGCACCATTTTTAATAACAGGCACCTTATCTTTCTGGACGTAAATTCTGTTTCCCGGCTTACTTATCCTTTGTATTTCGGTTATTGCTTTCCTTGTTTCTGAATAGTATGTCAGAGATAATTTCAAATAACGCCTTTTATCCTCCTTAACAATTTCATAATCTTTTATAAAACCTTCTTCTTTTAAAACTTTCGCAATATCTTCTATCAGTTTGCTTTGCGGAACAAGTACATAATCCTTTCTAATCAAATTCCCATTCCTTATTCTGGTAATCATATCTGCCACAGTATCCGTCATTGACATTTTCTAACCCCCTACCAGATTGCCTTCTTAACTCCAGGTATTTCCCCTCTTGAGGCGAGTTCTCTGAAACATATTCTGCATAAACCAAATTTTCTGTAGTATCCTCTTGCACGACCACATCTCCAACATCTATACTTGCGCCTTACAGAAAACTTGGGTTCTTTTTTTGTCTTCTCAAAAAAGCATTTTCTCGCCAATTTACTCCTCCATCTATTTGGAATCTCTAAATTTCATCTCATTCCTAAATTATCCTTCCCTTATAGGAAGTCCAATCTGTCTCAAAAACATCACTGTTTCTTCTCCGGTCCTTGCAGTTGTAATTATGTTAATGTTCATTCCTTTTACTTTATATATTGAATTAGAGTCAACCTCAGGAAAGATAACCTGTTCCTTAACGCCTATTGTATATCCTCCTTTCCCATCAACCGAATTGGAGGGCAATCCATTAAAATCTCTTACTCTGGGTAAAGCAACTGTTATCATCCTGTCAATAAATTCGTACATTCTATTACCTCTCAGGGTTACCATAACTCCACATATATCACCTTTTCTGAGGTTGAAACCCGCTATTGATTTCTTGCTTCTCGTAATAACAGGCTTCTGTCCGGTAATGGCAGCCAACTCCTTCTGGGCAAACTCAAGCACTTTTGGATCCTTATTATCCTTCCCTATCCCAGTATTTATAACAACCTTCACGAGACGAGGCACCTGGTGTACGTTTATATAACCCCGCATTTTAGTGAGTTCAGGGATTACCTTTTCTCTGTAAAGTTTTTTCAATCTCGGTTCCATTTCATTTTACCTCTGCAAGTTCACCGCACTTTTTACAATATCTGACCTTTGAACCATCCTGTAATACTTTTTTCTTCAACCGGGTCATTTTTGTACATTTCATACAGAAATACATCACGTTAGCAATTGATACAGGTTTTTCCATCTGTACAATACCACCCACTTTATCAATTGCTTTCGGTTTGGAATGTTTCCTCACAAAATTTATACCCTCAACAATTACCTTTCCTTTCTCGGGCAGTACCTGTATAATTCGTCCTTTTTTGCCCCTGTCCTCTCCCTTTATAACCTGAACAAAATCATTTTTTTTCAAACTGCATTTCATTTATAATACCTCCGGTGCCAGAGAAATTATTTTTGTAAAGTTATTCTCACGCAACTCTCTGGGTACTGGGCCAAAAACCCTGGTACCTCTCGGATTTTTATCTTCATCTATTATCACAGCACAGTTATGGTCAAACCTCACTACAGAACCATCCTTTCTCTTTATCGGATTTACAGTCCTGACTATCACAGCCTTAACCTTCTCCCTTTTCTTGACAATGCCGTCAGGGATAGCGTCTTTAACACTTGCAACTATAATATCCCCGACTTTCGCATATCTCCTTCCTGAGTGTCCAGGAATACCAATAACCATTATTTTTTTAGCCCCCGTATTATCAGCCACCGTTAAAACCGACCGCAGTTGGACCATTTTATATCCTCTGTCACCTTCTCCCGAACCGATGTATTTCGTTATTGCGAAGCGATTGCCCTCTTCTACGGAGTATTTTGCCGTAGCAGTCTCAACCTTAATGTAAAAATTACTTCTCTTTATTCTCGATTACATATGTGAGGGTTTCTCAACCTATATATGCTCTTTTCTCTAACAGATTTTCAGCCGGGATTCAAATTTTTCGTTGTAGACATCACTTCTTTAATCATCCATCTTTTACGTCTACTAAGAGGTCTGCACTGTATAATACTAACAGTATCACCCTTTTTAGAAACATTAGCTTCATCATGCACCATAATCTTCTTACGCTTCTTGATAAATTTATGATAAAAGGGATGTTTGGATTTGCTTTCTACCAGAACAATTCTTGATTTGTCCATTTTATCGCTGACCACTATCCCTGTCTTTTCAACTTTTTTTATTTTTCTTGACTCCATTTTTATCGGCTCCTGCTAATTTCTTTTCATTAATCAATGTTTTAAGTATCGCGATATTTTTCCGAAAATTTCTTATTGCGGAAAAATTCTTTAATTGCCCAATATGCAGTTGATGTTTCAATTTGTATAACTGGTTTTCCATCTCCAGTATTTTCAAATTTATTTCATCAACAGTGGATTCCCGCCACTTTTTAATCTCGTCTTTTTTCATTTATTGTCTCTTTTCTGTTACAGTCGCTTTCAAAGTAAGTCTTCTTACAATTTTGGTTTTAAAAGGTATCTTGTGAGACGCCCTTCTTAATGACTCCACAGCCATATCTTCCGGAACCCCTGCAATCTCATACATAATTCTGCCAGGCAAAACCACCGCTACCCAGTGGGAAACATCCCCTTTGCTTTTTCCCATCCTTGTTTCGGCAGGTTTTCGGGTAACGGGTTTATCAGGAAAAACTCTTATCCATAATTTACCGCGCTCCTTCAGGTAATGCATAATAGCTATTCTTCCTGCTTCAATCTGAGAATTTGTAACCCACCCGGGCACTATCATCTGTAAACCATAATCCCCATAAAAAAGCGTACTGCCCCTGGTAGACTTTCCCTTCATACGGCCTCTTTGTGCTTTTCTGTACTTAACTCTTTTTGGCATCAACGGCATTGCTGTTAACCTCCCTCTTTTGTTTCTCTTCCATTAATTCACCGAGATATACCCAGACCTTCAAACCCACAGTGCCAGATCTTGAAAATGCCGTTGAGGTGGCATAATCTATTTTCGCTCTTAATGTATTGAGAGGCACCTTACCCTCTTTATATTGCTCAGACCTGGATATCTCTGTGCCGCCTATACGGCCGCTTATCCTTACCTTAACTCCTTGCGCTCCGGACTGTAATGCCAGAGCCATAGCCTTTTTAATTACCTGACGGTGGGGCATCCTTTTTTCCAGCTGCATTGCGATTGAATCCGCAAGAAACTGAGCGCTTTGCCCAGGAGGATTTACTTCAAAAACGTCTATGCTTACCTGTTTATTGAACATCCTGTAAATTTCATCTCTCACCATATCAATTTCCGAACCTTTTCTTCCGAGTATCACACCTGGACGGGTCGTATGTATTTTAATTCTGAGTTTATCGGCTATTTTTTCTATCTCAATCTTACTTATTGTACCCCTTGGGAATCTTTCTTTAAGATACCTTCTAATATTTATGTCCTCTTTCAGCAAATTCCTGAATTCTTGTTTACCAGCAAACCAGTTGCCCCTCCATTCTTCAATAATACCCATTCTCACACTTATAGGATTAACCTTTTGTCCCATTTTATTTTTGTCTCCGTTCAAATTCTTCCAGAATAACTGTAATATGACTTGTCCTTTTTTTGACTAATACCGCACGTCCCATTGTGGCAGAACGGAACCTTTTTAAGATAGGACCTTCGTCTACCATAATATTTTTGATTTTCCAGGTATCCATGTCAGATTTCAGTTTTGCATTCGCCAGTGCCGAACCTATTATTTTCTCAAGCACATCCGTTCCGCGTTTTGGCATATTTTTCAACATCTGCAAGGCCTGTTTTGCTTCTTTGCCAGGTAATAACTCCGCTATTACTCTTAATTTCCTTGGGCTCTGTCTCACATATCTTGATTTTGCAAAGACTTCCATTTATTCACTCCGTTCTAAAATCAGGTTTTCTCCTTGGTTCGCTCCGTATGGGCACCGTGTCCTCTAAACGTCCTGGTTAACGCAAATTCTCCAAGTCTGTGACCCACCATATTTTCAGAGATATATACATTTATAAACATTCTTCCATTGTGCACCGCAAAAGTATAGCCCACAAATTCAGGTAAAATAACCGAAGACCTTGCCCACGTTTTAATGATATCTTTTCTGCCGCTTTCTTTGTTTTTCATTACCTTTTTCAGAAGTTTGGTGTCAACATACGGACCTTTTTTCTTTGATCTCATTTTCTCTCCATATCTATAAATATCCTGATCCAACTCCATCCCCTGAAACTTCAGCGGGAGCAAAATGCCAAAACTACATAAACCTTATTTTCTTTTCTGCAATATTTTCCTATTAGAAGATTTTTTTCGGTCTCTCGTTTTATAACCCTTCGCAGGAATCCCGGACGGACTCTGAGAAAGGTGCCCCTTGCTCCTTCCTTCTCCACCACCATGAGGATGGTCAACAGGATTCATCGTCACGCCTCTGACTACAGGTCTTTTACCCAACCATCTGTTCCGTCCTGCCTTTCCTATGGATATGTATTTATATTCAGGATTACTCACCTGCCCTATGGTAGCCATACAATTTATATCAAATAAACGCACCTCTCCGGAAGGAAGTTTTATCTGTGCATATTTTTCGCCCTTTACCATAATAACTGCAAGTGTACCAGCTGCCCTTACAATTTTACCACCCCTGCCTGGAATTATCTCAATGTTATATATCTGAACCCCCTCAGGGATCTTAGCAAGGGGTAATCTATTACCGGGTTTTATTTCGGCATCGCCTCCGCATTTTATGATATCACCTTTCTTAAGTCCGACAGGGGCAACAATGTATCTTTTAACACCATCCGTATAGTGTATAAGAGCTATCCTTGCGGACCGATTGGGGTCATATTCTATGCTGTCAATCTTACCAGAAAATCCCGTTCTTCCTATAAAGTCTATCATCCGATATAATTTCTTATGCCCGCCACCTCTATGTCTTGCTGTAATCTTGCCCTGATTATTTCTCCCCCCTGTTTTTCTTAAACCAGTCACAAGTTTCTTTTCAGGCCGTTTTTTCATTATGTCTGAAAAATCCTGCAGAACTGCATGACGTTGGCCAGGTGTTACGGGTTTTAATTTACGTAATGGCAATTTTGTCTCCTTCTTTAAGTGTAACCACTGCTTTCTTATATCCCGGTCTGTAGCCTTCTATTCTGAATCTGTACTTTTTCTTTTTTCTGGGAGTCGTTATTATATTTACCTTTTCAACCTTAACGTTATAAATAGATTCTACAGCCTTTTTTATCTGTATCTTGCCAAATTTTTTGTTTACACAAAAAGTATATTTGCCTAAAGCGGCACCATCATTTGATTTTTCTGTAACAAGAGGAAATTTAACAATATCAAATTGTTTACCTGTCATTTTCTTCCCCCAGACATTGTTTTATACTGTTAAAAACCTCATTTTCAGCAATCACCCTGTCGGATTTTAAGACGGAATAAGCGTTTAACTTATTGGAAAAGTCGTAAGTGACAAGCGAGATGTTCCTTAACGACTTTACAAGATTTCTATTGCTTTCTCTGTTATTGGAAAATATAAAAAGAATTTTCTCTTTTTCATATCCAAGTTTTTTCAGAAACTGGGTAATAGTACTGGTTTTGGGATTTTCCAGTTTTTCAGGCAAAAAAAGTGCAAGTCTGTCTTCCTTAAGTTTGTCTTTCAACACTTCTCTGAGTGCACTTCTTTTAATTTTTTGGGGAAGGCGTTGACCGTAGTTCCTGGGATGAGGGCCAAAAACAGTTCCTCCATGCCTCCACAGAGGGGTTCTTACTGAACCCACCCTTGCACGCCCAGTTCCTTTCTGTCTCCATGGTTTCTTTCCACTGCCGGAAACCTCTCCTCTTGTTTTTGTGGAAGCATTCCCCTGTCTCATATTTGCAAGGTGGGCATTAACGTAATAATAGATTATGTCCTTATTCAACTCCTTTTTCAGCAGTTCATCAGACAAGGATTCTTCTCCTACAATTTCTCCTTTAATGTTATAAATATTTATTTTTTTCATTTTTTCAATGCCTTTTTAACTATCAGATATCCATTTGAAGAGCCTGGGACCGAACCTTTCAAAAGGAGTAGATTTTCTTCCGGCACAACCTTAACGACAAGAAGATTCTGGACGGTTACTCTCCTGTTTCCCATATGCCCTGCCATCCGTTTGCCTTTTAAAACTTTCGACGGCGTAGTCCCACCTATTGAACCAGGCGCTCTATGAGACATAGACCCATGTGTTGCGCCGCCACCGTGAAATTTATGCCTTTTCATCACGCCCTGAAACCCTTTACCTATGGAATTTCCTGTAACATCAACATATTCTCCTTCTTTAAACATTTCAACAGTAAGTTTCTGGCCTATGGTGTATTTTTCAGTATCTTCATCTCCGTTAAGTCGCATCTCTTTTAAAACTTTCAATGGAGACAACCCCTTCTTTTTTAAATTTCCTAATTCGGGTTTGTTTATTTTCTTTTCAGGAACATCCTCAAAACCCAGCTGGACAGCAGCATATCCGTCTTTACCTTCTTTCTTTATATCCGTCACAAAACACGGGCCCACTGTTAAAGCAACAACAGGCACAAGTTTACCATCCTCTTTAAACATCTGACTCATACCAATTTTTTTACCCAGTAACCCTATATTCATTATCGTTCTTCCTCTTAACCGAGAGTCATCTCAACCTCTATACCAGCAGGCAAACTCAATTTGCTGATGGAATCCACCGTTCTTGCCGTAGGTTCTATTATATCTATAATTCTCTTATGCACCTTTATCTCAAACTGTTCTCTGCTTTTTTTGTTCACATGCGGAGAACGTAAGACCGTATATATCTCCCTTTTTGTCGGTAAGGGAACGGGCCCTGAAATCTTTACACCTGTTTTTTGAACCAGTTCAATTATTTCTTTTGTGGACTGGTCCAGCAGTCTGTTATCAAATGCCTTAAGTCTAATCCTCATTTTCTTCTTTTCCATAATGCCGCCTTTTTCCACTCCATCCAGTTTTTTAGAGATGCCTTATGTTTTTATAGACACAACTTAATATTGTACCATAAAAACATAGTTTGTAACAAAAATTTTTTAAGGTTTCTTATTTTATAATTTCTGTTACTGCACCTGCCCCTACAGTTTTACCGCCT
>DYKC01000114.1 GCA_020722825.1 Vermiphilus sp. | reverse complement strand
GCCGCAGACCCCTATCACAATATTTCTTTTTTGGGCAGCCATTTTTCCTCCAAATTTCCTCTACCCACTCTTTACTAAAGGGGGAAAGAAGGATTTCATTATTACACCTTTATACGGGCCGGAATTTTTTTGCTTATGAACCTAATAATTTTTTCTGTAAGTTCTTCCTTTTTAGGTTCAAGCAGCCAGTCATTGCTGAAGTTCGGGGACTCTATCATACTGACAAGGTAAGCCAGCAACTTTAAATGGGTTTGCCTCTGGTCAGAGGAACTCACAATAACTATGGCTGTGTGCACTATGTTTTCATTGGGAAAGACTGCCCCGCTCTTTGCTCTGACAAAGAGTACCTCCAGCAGATTTTCTCCTTCTATTATCAGATGCGGTATTGCAATGCCCTTTTCTACGATGGTAGAGGAGGTCTGTTCTCTCTCCATAAACTTTTTAAAAAGAGAGGTTTTATCCATCGGTATCGTTTTTGAAAGAGATTCTGCCACCCTTCTGAAGAGAGATTCCATTTTAACCTTTTCGTCCAGGTCCAGAACCCTGCTTTTTTCAATGATTTTACTCCAGTGTTCCTTCTTCAGTTTATGGTAATAATCGTCGGCTTCAATATTGTCCCTTGAAATTACTATCTCTTGTAATTCAGTGGAAACATCCATTGCAGTGAGTTCCCTGTCAACGCGTATGAGATTTTTCAGGATGTACTCAAGGGCAGAATCCCTGATAACCTTTTTGCGTATTGTGTACTTGTAAAAGACCCCGCTGGCAAAGAGAAAAAGCATGGTAAGGAACAGTATGCCGGTGGCGACTTCCAGCAGAAGGAAGCCTGTTATGAGAATGCCTGCAATCTGTAAAAAGGGGTATAGAGGCGAGCGAAAAGAGGGGCGGTAATTTGTAATCCTGCTCTGTCTGAACAGGATGACCGTTGCGTTTGCAAAGATGTATAACAGGAGGAAAATAACCGAACCTATCTTTACCAGAATTTCCAATTTCAGGGCAAGTATAGCCCCTGTCATAAACAGACCTGTTGCAAGTATTGCAACGTAAGGCGTTTTGAAATGCGGGGCTATCTTTTGAAATACTGAAGCGGCATGACCGTCCCTGCTCATACCCAGCAGGTATCTTGATGCGCTCATAATACCTGCATTTGCCGTGGTAAGAAAAGCAAATGCCGCCGCAACTCCGATTGCCTTCTGAAAAACCCCCCCTGAAAATACCTCAGCACCTTTTGATATTGGCATAAGTGTCCCCTTCAGTATTTCATGGTCAACGACGCCGACGGTAACCAGAACAATAAGAACATACAATACAGTGGTTACAGCAAGGGATGTTATCATACCCATAAGAAGGTTTCTTTCAGGTTTTTCTATCTCTTCTGCCATTGCCACTATCTTGGTCAGTCCGCCGTATGCAACAAAGACAAAACTTGCCGTGCTGAACATTGCAAGATGTCCTCTGGGGAAGAATGGTGTCAGGACTGTCGTGTCTATATGTGAAATTCCCTTTATGACGTACAGAACCATAATGCCTATTAGTCCGGTAACGAGGGCAACCTGGAACTTGCTTGCCTCCTTCACCCCTGCGATATTCAGGAAGACAAAAAATAAACAGAGGTCAACCGCTATCCACTTCATAGGAAAAGGTGTGAACAGACTGAGATATATACCCATACCAATCAGTGCCCAGGCGCTTTTGAAACTTAAGGCAAACCATGAAGCAAAACCTGCTATTGTTCCTACAAAAGGACCGAAGCCCCTTGTAATGTAAAAGTAGTCGCCTCCTGCCTTGGGCATTGCAGAGGTTAGTTCAGCCATACTCAGTACGGTAGGGATGCAGGCAAGACCTGCTATGAAGTAGGAGATAACTACGGCAGGTCCTGCATATGCAAAGGCAAGTCCGGGCAGGATAAAAATCCCTGAACTTATCATTGCTCCGGTTGCTATGCAAAAGACCTCCGGCAGACCCAGTTTCTTTTGCAGTGTTTCTGCCATAGTTAACCTGTCTTTTTAACTACCTCCACGCACCTTTTAAGAGCAGGAACTGGATTGTTGACATCACCTTCGTACTCTATTATTGCCTCCCCGGAAAAAGAATTTTTATCAAGGACCTCCATAAGTTGTTTGAGTTTGAGATTCCCCTCGCCAAGTATTACATCCTGGGGTTTGCCTGCCCTGTCAAAAACAAAATCCTTCAGGTGCAGACTGTACAGCCTGTCTTTAAACTTCTCTGCCATCTGCACTGGGTCCTCACGGGAGTCAAGTGCCCAGGCGGTGTCAAGACACAGGCCTATTCTTTCCGATGTGTTTTTGAAGACGTATTCCAGCATCTGGGATGAGCCCAACCAGTGTCTTGCTCCATGGTTGTGGATTGCCAGTCGGACATCATATTCTTCCGCCAGTTTTTCAGCGGTTCTGTAAGATGCCGGAACCGTATCTATGTTAAAGTCCACACTCATCAGTCGTACACCCACCATCTTTATAAAATCAAAAAACTTTCTTTCTTTGTCAACATTGTTGCTCATCCCCTGCACGCCGATGGAACAGATTTCCACCCCTTCATCTTTATAGATGGAAATGACATCCTTGAACCCCGAGGTATTCGTGAAGTCGCAGTGCACTCCACAGATTTCTATCCTGTCCAGACCGCAGTCTTTAACCATCTTTGCAACTGTCTTGTTGTCCTTGAATCCTCTGAAACAATAACTCTGCACGCCCAGTTTCATCTTATCCCCCTTTGTGTCGCCCTTATTCACACTTTCAACTGCCTTTCCACTTCCTCCTGCCTTTAAAGTACCCCTGGCCCGACTCGAACGGGCGACACACGGTTTAGGAAACCGTTGCTCTATCCACCTGAGCTACAGGGGCTCTTTACCAGATACTCCACTATATTTTACCACAAGGTTTTTATCTGTAAAATTCAGCAGCATTGACAAAAACTGTTCTTTGAAGTGTGAAGAAGTATGACAGGAAGTTGAAAATTGTGCTATTATATACAGAAGATTCAGTTTCGTCCTGAGTTTATCCGTATTCGGTATGAAAGGAGTCTGTTAAGATATGGTAAGAGTGAGGTTTGCACCGAGTCCGACAGGGTATCTGCACA
>DYKC01000113.1 GCA_020722825.1 Vermiphilus sp. | reverse complement strand
ATCCGGCGACTATTCCAGGGTAGTCGGATATGCCGGAATTATCATCAGGTAAATCATAGCCCACAATTAAAGTCTATCAAGAAGAGTGAGGGGTAAAGAAGAATTCAACAATGTCGCCGTCTGACAGATGAGAGTCAGGACCAAGGAACCTTAATACTCCCTTGTTTTTTGCTGCCTGCCATGAACCCGCTTCAAAAAGGTCATTGGCACTGACAACAGCCGCCTTGATAAATCCTCTCTCCATATCTTTGTGAACGCTACCGGCAGCCTGTCTTGCGGTATAACTTGCAGGGATAAGCCAACCTTTGGCAATATCCCCTTTAATGGTGTAGAAGGTTATAAGTGAAAGACCCTTCAGTATGATTTGATAAAAAGAGTCAAGGTTATGGTTATCAAGAGCGTCTTGCTGGATGCAACAGGGCATCTGCAGACTGAACTGTCTGCTGTCCCCGTTAATGTAAAGAATGATTGCCTTCGTTGTTATCAGTTCTACCCCCTGCAGGAGCTTTTTCTCTTCGGCGTCCATTTCGTTAAGCAGTCGTTCTCCTTCCAGTAATGCAAGACCCTTTTTTAAGACTTCTGTCTGCGGGAGAGAGATTCTTTCAGCATCTTCCTTCCTATGATTCAGCATTTTCTGTATCCGTTCCGTATCATAAAATATCATCTCCATCAAAAGAGAAGAGGCATCTTTTTCAGGGTGAGAGTCACCTGTAAAATTTTTCACAACGCATACTACTGCATCACTGTCAAAGAAATTCCTGAAGTATCCATCAGGAAAACCTGTCTCCGCAGGAAACCCCTTGAAGTCATAGAACTCAAATTCCGGATATACCACCTTTCTGGTATTCTGTATTTCTGTAATTCTGTAAAGGTTTCTATCCTTATATATTCCTATACCGGTGTTCGGCTTAGAGTAGTCGTAAGACTCTTCCTGTTTGCCTGTAACCGCCTTGAAAAGGCTGGTCTTGCCACTTCCTGAATATCCGAAGAGAGATATCTTAAACATTTTCTATCCCCATGGCGACTTTGTAATCAGATGCCTTTTCCATTAAAGAAAATAAAGAAAAGAGAAGGTTGTGAAAATTCTTTTTATCTTCCCCTGTATTTGGTACATTTGCCACAAAAGATAGTGACCTGTCTAAAAGCATATTTAAAAACCCGCTGTCCATAAGTTTGCCTGTCGCAGAAAAGGATGTCGCGGGGAGTTCAATTTCCATCGTGTGTTGCACATCACCGAGATTCTTCAAAAATTCTCTACCCGCAAATGTTTCAGAAAAAAACTCCACCTGTCTTTGCAGGGTCTCTGAACACAGGGGTATCAGGTTATTCAAATACTCCTTGCTCTCCATTCCCTCCTGTTCCGCATAACTCTCTATCAAGGGGAGGTTAAAAACAATCCTGTTCAATACAAGGATGTTTCTGTCATATGCACGAGTGATGGTTACCCTTTGTTCTGAACCCCTTGTTCCTCCATCAGCGATAAAGTCCTCCAGTTCCTCCCTGTTGTCAATCCTGAATACGATCGGCATTTTCCTGTGCGGTACATTCAGAATCTTTCCAGATTGTCCCTCAAAAGGAACCTCCAGTCTGAGAGGTATAGCGCATTTGACATTTCCCTGTTCAACAATGGCAGAGGCTTCTTCTGCTGTCATACGGAATACTGCATCGTTTTCCACGAAGGGAACCAGAGTCTTGCAAATATTGCTTATTGCTTCTCCATATCCCCCTTCCGAGACTCTCAGAGCAACCCTTGCAGAAAAACATCTATCTATCCCCTCTATGTTGCGGATGATTACCTGCCCGCGCAGGTGTTTTTCAACGATGCCATCAGGCAACACGTGGTTCATAGCAAACTCTCTTTTTACTGTCCTTCCCAGACTGAGAGATAAACTGTCAGGAGAACCATTGAACTCCTTGAAGAGATTTTTAACGTCATATAAAGGCAGGCCGATTCTTGCATGCTGTCTTCTTTCTTTTTCAAAACCGTACTGTATCAGTTTCGCATTGACAAGTTCCCTTATAAGGGAAGACGATAACACAGATACCTTTGAGGTAATAATCTCTTCCTCAACCTCACTGACTATAATCTCTGCAATATTTTTAGAAATGCCTGTTTCTCTCACAAGCGCCGCAACAACCCTGTTTTTGTCCCACCTGCTGATATTGTTATCGCTTCTTCTGACCGTTGCTTGGACGTCCCTGGCAGATTCAGTTCTTTCCTGCTGCCTCTCGGATAAATCTTCGGGCACGATCCCTTCTCTGATTGCTCTCGCCCTTGCTCTTTTCTGTCTGTAAAGTATATATGCCTTTGCAGTTTTTGCATGTCCTGTCTTTATCAGAACCCTTTCAACAACATCCTGGATGTCTTCAACTGAAGGAACATCGCCTTTATATTCCCTGACAAGATAAAGCCTGACAACCTCGGCAAGGTCCTCTGCAAGATACCTATCCTGTCCTCCAACGCTATAAGCCGCCTTAAATATGGCTTCGGATATCTTGCTCTTGTCAAAAGGAACTATCCTGCCGTCTCTTTTCCTTACACTATCCAACTGCTTTTCCATCGCACCACCTATTTCAGTTCTTCGTTATTAAGGTTATTTTTGAGATACAATTTACAGGAATGGCGTTTTTCTGTCAAATCCTCTTCTCTGATAAAAGGGACAGAAAACTGTTAAGGGAGACTATTCTGGTTGTTCTGTATTTCCCCAGTTCAAGAAGATGCTTATCCCCGCTGATGATATAGTCTGCTTTTCCTTGTAGCGCGAGAGAAAGAAACCTATTATCTGAAGGGTCGGCCTTTATTGCATCAACTTGTTGTTTTACCACAAGCGGTTTGACAAACGGAAGAAGTTCCTCCTGTAAGATATATTTTATCTCGCCGTCTGTCAGTCTGAATTTTGTATATGACAGAACTTTTATATATTCGTTTAGTATTTCCTGCGACATTAAAAACAGGATATCACCTTTTTGCCACAAATCTACCAGTCTATTCGCTATTCCATTGAAAAGGACTGCCGAGACAAAAACGTTTGTATCCAGCACGACCCTCAGCCTGTCCGGCATTATTTTCTCCTTGCCCATGAAATTGCTTCGTCAATATCCTTTTC
>DYKC01000005.1:16984-20381 GCA_020722825.1 Vermiphilus sp. | reverse complement strand
CCTTTGACCCTACATACCTGCCGGCAGACTCAAGGTTTCTGTATCTGCGTCCTGCTGAAAGAAAAGAAGCTTATAACTGCGATATAACCTATGGTGTAGGCAGTGAATTCGGTTTTGACTACCTCAGGGATAATATGGCGGTAAGGAAAGAGACCCAGGTTCAGAGAGAATTGAACTATGCTATCATTGACGAGGTAGACTCCATACTTATAGATGAGGCGCGTACCCCGTTGATTATATCAGGGCCGTCAGAGGAAACAACCCAACTTTATTATGAGATGGACCGGCTGGTCAGAAAACTTAACAAGGATACGGATTTTACAATTGATGAAGAAAATCAATCTGTCTCTCTTACGGAGGAAGGTATCCACAAGTGCGAACGGCTGATGGGTATCCAGAATCTTTATGACGGCACCAACACCGAAATGGTACACCACATCAACCAGGCTCTACGGGCACATAATTTTTTCAAAAGAGACAAAGAATATATCGTCAAGAACGGGCAGGTTATTATCGTGGATGAGTTTACAGGTCGGATTATGCCGGGCAGGAGATGGAGCGACGGACTGCACCAGGCAATAGAGGCCAAAGAGGGGGTAAGGATTGAAAGAGAAAACCAGACCCTTGCCACAATCTCCTTCCAGAACTATTTCAAACTGTATAAAAAAATCGCGGGTATGACAGGAACAGCCTTAACCGAAGCGGTTGAATTCAAGGAAATCTATAATACAGATGTAATAGCCATTCCCACAAATAAAGAACTGCGCAGGACTGAATACAACGACGAAATCTACAAAACGGAAAATGAAAAATTTAAGGTAATTACTGCCGAAGTGGAAAGGGTCTTTAACGAAGGTCGTCCTGTTCTCATAGGTACCACCTCTATTGAGAAAGCGGAAAAATTAAGCGGGTTTCTAATCAGAAAAAATATCCCCCACAAGGTCCTGCATGGCAAAAACCATGAGGCAGAAGCCGCAATTATTGCTCAGGCAGGCCGCCCGAAAGCAGTAACAATAGCCACCCAGATGGCAGGGCGGGGTGTTGACATCATACTGGGTGGCAATCCGGAGATTCTTGCAAGGGAAGAGACCATAAGGGTCATCTGGTCAAGGAAAAAACAAACAGGAAAGAAAGATACAAAAAATCGGCAAGAATTTACAGAATCTCTCCTTGAGATTGAAAACTCCTACAAACAACGCCTGTCTGAGATTGAAACCAGATTCAAGGAACGCCTGGATGCCCTGCGGTCCAGGTTCAACGAAAAGGAGGCAATTTTTACTGCCCTGGACAGAAAGGCAAATGCCCTCTTTGAAAGAACGGTCTTCTATAGGTTTGGAGCGGGCACCTACGAGAAATATGAACCACGCCTTTTAAAACTCAGGGAAGCCCACGACAGGGCATCTGCAGACCTTGCTGAATTGTGGAATATGCCAAAAGAAAGACAAAAAGAACAGAAGGATTTTCATCTAAGACTACAGAACATGAATCAGGAGGTAGGCCGAACCTACCGGGAGTACCTGGGTTTTAGAAATTCTCTGAAGGAACGTTTCGACATTGTGCTTGATGAAAACATTGAGGAGACAAGAAATCGGTTGACAGAACTGTTGAACAGTGTGGAGGCGACTTCCCCTCAAGGAAGAAGCAGAATACTGGCTCTACTGGAGACCTACAGGAATGTAATCAACAAATTTTTTGACATCCTTGAAGACTCTTTTGCCAACAGGGTTGGCGGAGGTAAGGAGATTTTCAGGAAATCTCGCAGGAAAACAGCAGGGTACCTTGAATGCATTAGCGAAATGATAGAGAAGATGGCAGAGAGCAGTGGAGATATCAAAGAAATCCTGAAAACCTTCAGGGATAAAGAGAGCCTCCTTTACAAAACCTACCTTGAAGAGAGGAAATCCTTGGAGAAGGAGATAAAAGCCGCCCTCCTTGAAGAAGACTATCTGTCGGTTGAAAAAGAATACCACATGACCCATAATGAATATGAACAAGAGACTGCAAGGTACAATGCAGAGTTGAAAAAATCTCGCGAGGAATATGAGAGCAACAGAAACAGGTACGAAGAGGAGTGGCAGAAGGCACGGGAAGAAATGGAGAAGGCACCTGAAGAATTTAAAGAGGTCTATGAA
Organism: Vermiphilus sp.; assembly: GCA_020722825.1. Taxonomy (GTDB): domain Bacteria; phylum Ratteibacteria; class UBA8468; order B48-G9; family JAFGKM01; genus JAFGKM01. The sequence continues at coordinate 18,249 of DYKC01000005.1, read as the reverse complement.
CAACTACTTGAGAAATACAGATCTCCATGGATAGAAGAACATCAAAAGGTGGTTGAAAAAGGAGGCCTGTATGTTATAGGGAGTGAAAGATATGAAGCCCGTCGTATAGATAACCAGTTGAAAGGGCGTGCCGGAAGACAGGGCGACCCGGGTTCTGCAAAGTTTTACCTTTCTCTTGATGATGACCTTCTAAGAATTTTCGGGTCTGAGCGCATGCTCGGGGTTATGGGGCACCTGCCGGAAGGAGAGGCGATAACGCACCCGCTAATAACCAAAATGATTAACAACGCCCAGAAAAAGGTGGAGGCAAGAAACTTTGAAATAAGAAAGCAACTCCTTGAGTTTGATAACGTACTGAATGAACAGAGAAAGATTATTTATGCCCTCAGGCAGGATATACTGGAAGAAAAAAATCTGGATACCTACATAAAAGAGTTTATAGAGGAAATACTTGATGAATTGATTGAAAAGTTTATGGATTTGAAGTTAAAACATTTTATGTGGAATCTAGATAACTTTAAATTGTCGGTGATGAACATCTTTGGTATCAGTGTGGATATACCGCAGGCTGAAACCATACAAAACCCTTCTTTATGGAGAGAAGACCTGCGGGCAAAACTTCTTAAAGGGATACTTGAAGTCTATGATGAAAAGAAAAAACATATGGGTTCGTACCTTGCACAGATACAGAAAATAATAATGATACAGGTTATAGATAATAGGTGGAAGGTACACCTGAAGGTTATTGACGAACTTCGGGAAGGTATCAGTCTGAGGGCATATGCTCAGAGGGACCCTCTCCTGGCTTATAAACATGAAGGATATCAGGAATTTCAGACAATGCTTTCCTTTATCAAAAAGGAATCTATTTCTTATCTTTTCAGGGTACAGTTATCAGAGGTGTCACAGGATATGAGGACAGGAGTACCTCAACCTGCAGAGGTCAACCTTCAAACAGATAAACAGGTAACCTACGGGCACAAAACTCTTGAGCCGTTTGATAGAACAGGAGGGGAAAAAGAACCGGCCAGATTCTACCAGGACGCTAACCGTACAGGTCTGTCAGAAAGAATAAACCCGGATCTATTGCACGTTGCAACAAAGATGACAGGAAAAATTGCCCAGGAGAGAGGTCAGTCTAAACCACTGCCTTATGTCCGGAGAAAAAAGATAGGTCGCAATGAACCCTGCCCGTGCGGGAGCGGTAAGAAGTATAAAAATTGCTGTGGGCGGAACCAGTAAAATGGGTTAAAATGTGTGGAAAA
>DYKC01000005.1:0-16884 GCA_020722825.1 Vermiphilus sp. | reverse complement strand
TTATGGAAAAAGAGTGGAGAGAAACCCTTGAGAGGGTGGAAAAAAAACTGAACAATCCCAGAGCATTTGACATCTGGATTAAACCAGTCAGGTTTAACTCTGTGGATGGGCATATACTAAAACTGGAAATCCCTAATATGACCTTTCAGAGAGGATTCCTTCCTTTTATTGACATCATCAAAGAGGAGTTTTTTAACACAACAGGTTGGGAACCGGAGATTGAATTTATATACAAGGGTGAAACTGAGCAAAAAAATGACAGGGTGTTCAGTGTTAACAATCTTAATCCAGATTACACATTTGAAAATTTTGTTGTCGGCCCAGGTAACCGCCTGGCACACGCAGCGGCTCTGGCAGTTGCACAATCGCCAGGGATAGCATATAACCCATTATTCCTATATGGGGGGTTCGGCCTGGGTAAAACCCATCTTATGCAGGCAATAGGACATTTTGTAACTGTAAGGGAAGACACAAATATTTTGTACATACCTGCAGAGGTTTATTTGAATGAATTTATCCAGAGTATTAAAAGTAAAACAACGCAGATTTTTAGACAAAAATTCAGGACACTTGACTTTCTTCTTATTGACGATATACACTTTATAGCAGGAAAAGAAGGGACACAGGAAGAATTTTTTCACACCTTTAATTTCCTGTACGACCAGCGTAAACAGATTATCCTTTCCAGCGATAGAGCTCCTAATGAGATATCTTTCCTTGAAAAACGTCTCATATCGCGATTTGAGTGGGGTCTTGTTGTAGATATACAACCACCTGATTTTGAAACCCGGGTGGCTATACTGAAAAAAAAGTGTGAAATAAAGAATATCCATATCAATGATGATATAATATTCTATATTGCGGAGAATATACAGGATAATGTCCGAATACTTGAAGGGGTCCTCAACAGAATCTCTGCCCTTTCCAGTTTATTAAACAAAGAGATTGATAAAAAAATTATTAATGAAATAATTGATGGTGAATATTATAAAAAAAAGGTTATAATTGATATGGAGGCAATAACAACATCTGTGTGTGATTATTTTAAAATCCAAGAAGAAGAATTAATGAGTAAAAGTAGATTAAAAAATGTTTTAATACCACGACAGATAGCAATGTTTTTGAGTAGGGAACTTACGAATAATTCGCTGCATTCAATTGCTGTTAAATTTGGCGGAAAAGACCATACAACGGTACTTTATGCCCATAAAAAGATAAAAAATTTGTACAAAAGTGATGAATATGTTAAAGGCGTAATAGATGAAATAAAAAAGAGTATTGAAAGGTAATGTTTTCACAATTTTTAAACATTGTAATTATTTGTAAATTATAAACTTAACAATTTTATTAACAAAAAAATGTGCTGTTATTGTTACAAAGGAGATTAGTATGGAAATAGCAGTGAAAAGTAGTGTATTAAAAAAGGAATGTGAAAAAATTGAAGGTATATTACCTTCAAAACCTGCTATTATGGTAACCAGTGGTATCTTGTTTGAAGTAAGAGAAACAGGAGCGTTTCTCACCGCTACTGATCTGGAAAATACCTTAAGGTTAGAATTGGAGTGCGAAAAATTAGAAAAGGGTAGTATAGTTATAACTGGAAAAAAATTCATATCTCTTGTTAAACAACTGCCTGGTGAAGATGTGAAAATTACTAAAAAAGAAAACTCTGTTGAGGTGATATGTAACGATTCCAGATACTCTTTTTTTTGTATGGATGAGTCAGAATTTCCTAAACTTCCGAAATTCTCCAGCGATATTTCAATTAAGGTAAACGGAAAACAACTAAGCAGTGCCATCGGTAACGTAAAATTCTGTATAGACCCTGAAGAACCACGCCCGCATTTTAGAGGTGGATTGCTTGACATTAAGGAAAACTCTCTAAATTTTATAGGCACAGATACAAAGAGAATGTCAATTTTTAAAATTAAGACAGGGGAGAAGTATGTCAATCCATACAGGTGTTTACTCCCTTTTAAATTAATGGGTATCCTAACAACATTAACTAATAAAGATGAGATTATTGATATATCAATAGGGAAAAATCAGATAGCACTCAGTTCTGGTAATATATATCTTATATCCCAGTTACTGTCAGGCAGTGAGGATTTTCCAAACTATGAAAAGGTGATACCAAACGAGAAACAATTAAAACTTATACATATCAATAAAGAAGAGTTTCTCTCCACTTTAAGACGCATCTCTTTATTTACCAGTGAAAGATATAATAAGGTCCGTTTAAGCATCGGAAAAAACCTGCTTACTTTCTCAGTATTCAGCCCTGATGTTGGTGAGGCACGTGAAAGGATCGGTGTTGAGTATAATGAGGATAAGGAATATAACCTTGCGTTTCCTCCGAATTACCTGATAGATTTCTTACAGAAGGTTGATGAAGAAAAAATTGTGCTGGGTTTCAGCAATGAAAAGAGCCCAGTTATTATGAGGGGTGAAAAAAACACTGAATACCTTTATATTGCAATGCCGTTAAAATTAGACTGATGGAAGAAAAGATAGACAGTATTGTTGCTAGGGTTGTAGATTCTTTTAAACACAATAAGGACGTGTCCATACAAAACGGGGCATCTGGTGTTTCAATTCGGCAGGAAAGGGTTAAAGAAGATATTGAAAGTCTGTGGTGCAGGATAGTAAATGATGACATAAGAGCCCATAGTTATGTGGAACATCTTAGGCAAAACACTCTTTTTGTGAGGGTTGACAGCAGTTGTTATCTTTCTACTTTGAAGATGCAAAGCAATAATATTCTTGCCAAACTAAACAGAGCTGGAAGGAAAGATATTAAAAAGATAAGGTTCAGGTTGTAAAAACACAACGGAATTTGATATATAATAATTACAGGAGGCATAAAATGACGTTTCATGGCTCAATCGTAGCAATTGTAACGCCGCTAAAAGATGACAAAATTGACAGAAAAGCGTATAAAGGGCTGATAGAGTTTCAGATAAAAAACAAAACCTCTGCTATTCTTGTGGCAGGGTGTACAGGAGAACCTGCCACTCTGTCAATGGAAGAACACAAAGACCTGATAAAAAATACGGTGGAGATTGTAGACAGAAGGTGTGCGGTAATAGCAGGGACAGGTTCAAATAATACCAGGGAGGCAATTGAATTATCACAGTATGCGGAAAAAGCAGGTGTTGACGCCGTCCTGTTAATAACTCCTTATTATAACAAGCCTGTGCCTCGCGGTCTTTATCTTCACTATAAACAGGTTGCAGAAAGTATATCCGTCCCTCTTATCCTGTATAACGTTCCTTCAAGAACAGGAATTTCAATTCTGCCTGAGACTGTGTACGAGTTGTCTCAGATTAAAAATATTATAGGTATCAAGGAAGCCAGTGGCAGTCTTGACCAGGTGAGCAAAATAATCTCTTTGTGCAGCAAGGATTTTACTGTTTGGTCCGGAGACGATTCCCTTACACTTCCCATTATGGCTGTTGGAGGCAAGGGAGTTATGTCTGTTGCAGCAAATATTGTACCCCGGCAGATAGCAGAAATGACCGGAGCTGCACTCGCCGGCGACTGGGAAAAAGCCCGGCGTATTCATCTGGAGTTATTGCCTATATTCAAGGTGCTCTTTATAGAAACCAATCCGATACCGGTAAAGGCAGCTCTGGGGCTGATGAAAATGATATCTCCTGAGTGGAGATTGCCTCTTACTCCGCCATCTGATGAAAACATGAAAAAAATAAAGGAGATATTAGTACGTTACAAAATACTCTAAGTAAAACCATAACTTCTCACAGTTAGAAACTGGGGTTCGTGAGTCGGCATTGGAGGTTCGGGAAAGAGAAAATCAGGGAAAGACATTTCCGAATCCCTAAACCCGAATTGCTAAGCCAGTCTTTAAGGAGTTCGGAGTAAAGATGTTATTCAGACGGAAAAGATATATCAAGGTTGAGCCGAAAGAAAAACCAGAAATAAAGAAAGACCTGTGGCTTAAGTGTGAAAATTGCGGAAAGCTCATCTATAAAAAGAAATGGGAAGAAAATCTGAAGGTGTGTCCGTACTGTCAACACTACTATAGGATGACGGCATTTGACAGGATAAAAATGCTGGCGGATGCAGATTCTTTTAAAGAGAAATGGGATTCTTTGATGTCAGTTGACCCACTCGGCTTTACAGCAGTGAAGGCATATCCCGAAAAACTGAAAGAGGCGATTCACAAAACCGGGCTTAAAGAGGCGATTGTCACAGGTGAGTGTAAAATTGGCGGAATTCCGTGCGTTATCGCTATTATAGATGCAGGTTTTATTATGGGCAGCATGGGTTCGGTAGTCGGGGAAAAATTCACAAGAGCCGTTGAGTATGCTGTTGAAAAAAAGATGCCTGTTATATGTGTATCAGGAGGAGGCGGTGGTGCAAGGATGTATGAAGGTATAATCTCCCTTATGCAGATGGCAAAGACCTCTGCTGCTATCGGGAAAATGAAAAAAGCAGGCCTTTTGTATCTGTCGGTGCTGACAGACCCTACGATGGGTGGCATTGCGGCGAGTTTTGCATCTCTTGGAGACATAACAATTGCTGAGCCTAGGGCATTAGTCGGATTCGCAGGACCTAGGGTAATTGAACAAACAATAAGACAGAAACTGCCTCCCGGATTCCAGAGAACAGAGTTTCTATATAAGCACGGAATGGTAGATATTATTGCAGAACGGCAGGAACTGAAGGAAACTATCCAGAAAATACTCAGAATTATCCTCCTATGAAATCTCTTCTCCCTGAGATTAAATTTCTGCAGAGGCTTACGGACTTTGGGATTAAATTAGGTCTGGACAAAACCAGAAATCTGCTTGAGGCATTCGGTAATCCACACAGGGGGTATTACTCGGTTCTTGTAGCAGGGACAAACGGCAAGGGCTCTGTTGCAAAGACCCTTGCCCATATACTTACTCTTGCAGGCTACCGCACAGGGCTTTATACCAGCCCTCATCTTGTATACATCGGCGAAAGGGTTATGTTTAACGAGAAGCCTATCAATAAGAAACAGTTGGTGCTGAAGATAAGACAACTGCAGGAAATTCTCGGTTCACAGCCTTACCATTTATACCCCACCTTTTTTGAAACGCTTACGGTAATCGCTTTTTCTTTTTTTGCCGATATGAAGGCAGATGTAGTTGTATGCGAGGTGGGGATGGGAGGCAGGTTTGATGCCACGAACGTTCTTCCTGCATCTCTGGAGATCATCACCAAGATAGGACTGGAGCATATGCAGTTTCTCGGGAAAACCTACCATGAGATTGCAAACGAAAAAGCGGGTATTATTAAACAGGGCAGTACTGTAATTTCCGCTATGCAAAAAGATGATGCGATGCGGGTTATACAAAACAGGGCAAGGGAGAAAAAGGCAAATATCTACAAATACGGAAAGGATTTTATTGTCAGGAGAACAGCATTTTCAGCCAGCAGGCAGGTCTTCAACTTTTACGCGGGACAAGAGCGTTTTTTGTCAATGGAAACGCCTCTTGTGGGCAGACATCAGATGGAAAATATGGCTCTCGTAGTCCAGTCTGTCAGAATGATGGAAAAGGCAGGTTTCCCTGTCAAAGAGGAAGTACTTTATAAGGGGATGGCAACGGTGGTTTGGCCGTGCAGGTTCCACCTAATTAAAAAGGACCCTGTTATAGTCATTGATGGAGCACATAATCCTGATGGTATAAGGGCCCTTCACGGTACCATTAGGGAGGTTTTCCCGGAGACAAGGTTTTCCTTTTTAACAGGCATCTTGAAAGATAAGAACTGGAACAGGATGCTAAAGATACTCCTGCATAGGAATAACAATACAGATGAGATAGTTTTTACCAGACCGGGTACGAACAGGGCTGTTGACCCTGAAATACTGGCAGATTTTGTAAGAAGCAAATACAAGATTAATGTGACTGTTATCCCTGAACCTGCCGCCGCATTAAAATATGTTCTCAATACGAATAGAAACTGGTGTATCTGCGGGTCCCTCTATCTTTGCGGAGACATTCTTTCTCTGATGCAATAGGCTGACCTTTCGTACTCGCACAGAAACTGTTTTCTTTTCTATAGAATTTCAGAGGAGGGATTTGCCGGTTGACGAAGGGTCTGTGGTGGGTTATAATTAGATGATGAAAATTTTAATAAAGAACGGACATCTTATAAATCCTTCCAATACTTCAGCAGAAGGTAGATGTGACATTTTGATAGAAAATGAAACAGTCTCACGCATTTCTAAGAACATCAATGCAAAAGATGCAAAAATCATAGATGCAAAAGGGATGTATGTTTTCCCCGGTCTGATAGACATACATTCTCACCTGAGGGAACCCGGCAGAGAGGATGAAGAGACCATATACACCGGCAGTCTTTCGGCTGTCTCCGGAGGTTTTACAACGGTATGCTGTATGCCGAATACCACCCCGCCTATTGATAGCAAGGTTGCTGTCAGGTTTATAATTGACAGGGCAAGGGATGCAGAATGCGAGGTTTTGCCTATCGGAGCCATAACGGTAAACAGGGAAGGCAAGGAATTAGCCCCTTATGGAGAAATGGTGCAGGAAGGTGTTGTTGGTTTTTCTGACGATGGTGACTGTGTTATGGACAGTCTTGTAATGAGAAGGGCACTTGAGTATTCAAAGATGATTAAGAAGCCCGTTATCTCTCATTCTGAAGATAAAAACCTGTCGAGAAATGGCGTAATGAATGAAGGTGCACTTTCCACCAGGATGGGACTGAGAGGAATTCCATCTCAGGCTGAGTCCATTATGGTAAACAGGGACATTGCTCTATCTCGCCTGACCGGTGGAAGGTTGCATCTTACTCATATATCTGTGGAGGAATCTCTGGAGATGGTACGCAGGGCTAAAAAAATCAACAAAAACATCACCTGTGATGTAGCTATTCACCACCTTTGTTTGACTGAAGATGCCGTGAAGGGATATAACACAAACGCGAAGATGATGCCGCCTCTTCGTAGAGAGAGGGATGTCGTGGCGTTGATTAAAGGGCTGAAAGACGGTACGATAGACTGTATAGTTACGGACCATGCTCCACACAGCGAGGAGGAGAAAGGGGCTGGGTTTGAAAACGCTCCTTTCGGTATCATAGGTTTTGAAACCGCACTCTCGCTGGCAATGGAGATGCAAGCAAAGGGGTTGACGGTGGAGCAGATTATTCTCTTGTTTACCTCCGGGCCCGCAAGGGTTCTCGGGATAGAAAGGGGGGTGGTAAAGGAGGGCAGGCAGGCGGATATCACAGTTTTTGACCCTGGCGTTGAGTGGGTTTACAGGAAGGAGGATATTCTTTCAAAGAGCAAAAATTCGCCTTTTATAGGAAGAAAGATGAAAGGCAGGGTAGTGACTACCATCTACAAAGGCAGGATTGTTTTTTCACGTTAAGGATATGAGTATGGTACTGGAGAAGGTAAAAGAGATAAAGGCAGCAGAGAAGAAAGCAGACGAAATCATTAGATCTGCAGAAGAAAAAGCCTTGGGAATAATAGAGTCCCTGAATGAGAAGATAAAAGAGCTAAGAAACTCCAGGGAAAAAAATCTTACAGAAGAACTTCAGAAATACAGGACAGTCAGCGGTAAAAAAACTGAAAGCAGAATAAACGAATTGAAAGAACAATACTCGCAAAAAATGGCAGAGATACGAAAAGAATCCGAATCAAAGGTAAACGTTGTTGCAGAATCTGTATGGGAAGAACTGCTGATGAAGGTATTTCACAAGTGATACCCTTCAGGTATTATGCTATAACAACCCTGTTTCTCCCTAATTTTTTTGCTTTGTACAGAGCATCATCGGCCTTCTTTACAAGTTCATCAGGCGTCAGGGCATCGTCAGGATAGGTTGCCACGCCGAAACTTACCGTCAGGTCTCCATCTGGCTGGTTCTCTTCATTGGGGAATTTGAAATTCTTTATGCGATTTCTTATAGCATCACAGAGTTTTAGAGCGTTTTCTTTGGCTGTATCAGGGAAAATAATGATGAACTCTTCTCCACCATATCTACAGACGACATCTCCACCTTTTACGCTTCTTTTAAAAATTTCTGCAATCTTCCTGAGTACTGCATCTCCTGCAGGATGACCGTTGATATCGTTATAGTGTTTGAAATAGTCTATATCACTCATACATAAAGAAATCTTTGTATCTTTTTTGCTTATCTGCATGTCAGCAAAGATTTCTTCCATGATTTTTTCAAAGTGCCGCCTGTTGTAAATCTGGGTAAGCCCATCCGTTATGGAAAGCATTTTTGTCTTCCCAAAAAGTTCTGCATTTTCAACAAGAAGGGAGGTTGGTGCGGAAACCATTCTTAACAGGTCCAGGTCCCTTATGGTGAATTGTCGTTTGTCAAAGGAGAATACACCGATAATTCCTGTTATCTCTCCCTTGTAGTGTAAGGTGGAAATGATAAAAGAGGTAACCCCCTGTTTGACAAGATTTTTATATTGGGGGAAAGACGAGACGTTATTAATAAGGATGGGATGCGGTTTCAATGCGGTGTTTTCAAGGAGTTCCTCGGACAGATCTAATGGTTTGCCAGTTACAGACCTCTTGAAATTTTCCCCCATCAATTGCAGGGCAACTGTCTCGTTCTTAAAGAGTTTTTTTAAAGAGTCTGTTACCTTGTCAAGAACCTCATCAAGGGATATTTCTTCACCGAATGTCTCTATAATATCGGTAAGCATTTTCAGAAGCATGGATTCCATTTGCAGGTCCATAAGCAGGAGATTTGTTTTTTCTTTTTCTCTCTGCAGTGCCTCCAGTTGGTTTGATACAACAAATGAATAGATTATATCAATAACGATAATTACAGAAACAGTAGTGGAAAGCGAAACAAAATAAAAGGTGTGAGAAAAATTTTTATCTATAGCGAAAAGGAAATAGAGGGTGAAAATGTAGAGGCCCGCCAGGCAAAAAATCAAACTCCTAAGAGTTTTCATCAGGACGTTTTTCCCCTTTTATCTGGGCCACAAGAGCCGAAAATTGTCCTGGTTGATGAAACGCTATATCTGCAAGCGTTTTTCTGTCAAGGTCTATTTTTTCTTTCTTCAGTCCATAGATAAACCTGTTATAAGAGATGCCGTTGGTTTCACACCCCGCTGCAATTCTGGTAATCCAAAGGTTTCTAAATGTGCGTTTTTTGGTCCGTCTGTCTCTATACGCATAGGTCAGCCCCTTTTCAGAAAATTCTTTTGCCCTTCTGTATAGTTTGGACCTTCCCTGTCTATATCCTTTGGCTCTTTGAAGAACCTTTTTTCGCCTCTGTCTTGATGCAGGCGAATTTTGTGTTCTCGGCATTGTTTGTTCTCCTTGTGGGGACTTTTTATAAATATCTTCTGGCTTGTTTTATCTGTAAGGAAGCAGTTTTTTAACTCTCTTGCTGTCCCCTTTGTTTTTTAATACGGCAGTGGTTTTAATTCTCCGTTTCCTTTTTGAACCTTTTTTTGAGAGGAGATGTCCACCTCCGGATCCATAATGCATTACCTTCCCTGTTCCTGTGATCTTAAACCTTTTTGCCACCGACTTCTTCGTTTTTAACTTAGGCATTGTCCATTCCTTCCTATATTGGGATAAATGTTACGCTCAGTCTTGGTCCCTCCATTCTCGGGGGACGTTCAATTTTCCCGGTAACTGCCAGTTCTTTTATCAGTTTTTCTAAAAACTGGTAACCTCTTTCTTTGTGAAGAATCTCCCGCCCTTTGTAAAAAATTGTTACTTTTACTCTGTGTCCTTCTTTTAGGAAGTCCTCAATGTGTTGTTTCTTGAACTTATAGTCATGCTCGCTCGTTTCTGGTGTAAACCGGATTTCCTTGATTTGTGTAGATTTTTGCTTCTTTTTTCTTTCTTTTTCTTTTTTCTTCTGTTCATAAAGGAACTTCTGTAAGTCCATTATACGACATACAGGTGGAGAGGTGTTGGGAACTATTTCTACCAGATCAAGGTTGTATTCTCTGGCTTTTTGCAGAGCGTCCTCCTTGTCCACAACTCCATACTGCTCTCCTTTGTTTCCTATCAGGCGAACCTGTGGAGCTCGTATCTGAAAATTAAATCTGTACCTGCTTCTGTGATTCTGGTACCTTATGTCCTGGTAAACGATACACTTCCTCCTTTACCCCTGAACCGACGATTTCTGCCGTCGCGAGTCTTTTTGCCGGGTTATATGTTCTTTTACTATTATACAGCAAAAATCTAAGATTGTCCAGTATCCTTCAACATTGTTACAAGGTCTGAAACCTTAAAACTGCCGACCATCCCTTCCTTGTGTTTTCTCAGAGAAACCTCCTGTTTCTCTAACTCCCTGTTACCTAATATGAGCATGTAAGGCACCTTTTCTGCTTCTGCGTCCCTTACCTTCCTGCTAATTTTTTCGTTTCTGAGGTCTATCTGCACGCGAAATTCCTTTTCAAGCAATTTTTTAACCTGTTCAGCATAAGACATATGCCTGTCAGTGATGGGCAAAATTCTTAACTGTTCAGGTGCAAGCCAGAAAGGAAAGTTTCCTTTGTAGTGTTCAATCAGTATACCTATAAACCGTTCCATGGAACCAAAGATAGCCCTGTGGATGAGTATGGGCACCTTAAAATTTCCTTCTGGACCGGTATATTTTACGTCAAACCGTTCAGGGATGTTAAAATCCACCTGTATCGTTGAACACTGCCACTCTCTGTTCAAACAGTCCTTCACTTTTATATCTATTTTCGGTCCATAAAACACGCCCTCTCCCGGGTCTGTTTCATATTCTATCCCTTTCGTCTTGAGAGCATTTTTGAGGGCATTAGTCGCTTTCTCCCAGTTTTCAGGAGTGCCTACGTACTTTGCGGGACGGGTGGACAGGCATACCTTATAATCGGTAAATCCGAATCTTCTGAGAAAAAAACAGGTAAGGTCAAGAATCTTTATTACCTCTTCTTCTGCCTGCTGTTCAGTGCAGAAGATATGGGCATCATCCTGTGTAAAACCACGTACCCGCAAAAGACCGTGCAGGACACCCTGTTTCTCGTACCTGTACACTGTGCCCAGTTCCGCCCACCTTATGGGCAGTTCTTTGTAACTTCTCATCCGGTTGTTATATATTAAAATGTGGAAGGGGCAGTTCATCGGTTTCAACTGAAACCGCTTATTTTCCATCTCAATCGGTGCGAACATGTTCTCTTTGTAAAACCCTGTGTGCCCGGATTTATCCCACAGTGCAATGTCGGCTATATGAGGGGTATAAACCAGTTCATATCCGTTTTGTAGGTGTATCTCTTTCCAGAAATCCTCAATGATTTTGCGTATGATTGCGCCTTTTGGGTGCCAGTATATAAGGCCTGAACCGAATTCAGGATGAATGCTGAAAAGGTCAAGTTTTGTCCCAAGAACCCTGTGGTCTCTTTCTTTTGCCTCCTCTATGAAATTCAGATAGGCATCTAATTCGTTTTTTTCTGGGAAAGAAATACCGTAAATCCTCTGCATACTTTCTCTGTTTTCATCGCCTCTCCAGTAAGAAGAAGCGGTGCTTAACAGTTTATAGTGTTTGACCTGACCAGTTGATTCAAGATGCGGTCCTTCACAAAGGTCTATGAAATCACCCTGTTTATAAAAGGTTATTTCCCCGTCCTGCAGTTCTTCAAGGATTTCCAGTTTAAAAATCTCGTCTTTCAATATCTCCCTGGATTCCTTTTTGCTTTTTCTGATGCGTTCAATAGGGAAGTCAGACTTGATAATCCGGCCCATTTCCTGTTCTATGATTTTAAGGTCTTCCGGGGTAAAGGGTTTTTCTCTGTAAAAGTCGTAATAAAACCCTTTTTCAATGGCAGGTCCTGTTCCTAACTTTACCTCTGGGAATAACCTTTTAACCGCATGTGCCAGTATATGCGATGACGTATGCCAGTATTTTATCTCTTCGGTTCTATTCATTTTGCAATTTGCAATAAAATGTACTTTATTGAGTATTTACGACCCTATGATGCAAATCCCTGCTCATGCCCTGTTTTGTCTTTCGCTCACTACTACAAACTCATAACTATCCACTGTTTTATATCTGGCGGGGCGGACGGGATTTGAACCCGCGACATCCAGATCGACAGTCTGGCATTCTAGGCCGCTGAACTACCGCCCCGTAAATCAGATTAAGTATTGTACCCTCAACGTGCACAAATGTCAATTATCTGTAAGATTTGAGAATATAGGTAACACTTTGTCTGTCTTCATTTGAGATAAAAGTTAAGAACCAAATCAGTAGATATTTTATCAGGTATTATAGAGGGATATAAAACTTTTCATCATCAGTTCTATGTAGGTGCTCTGGCTAACTTTTCCCATAACCAGTTTTTCCTCCTTTCTATCTGCTCAGAAATTTTCTTTGGTGAATGTATAGGTATCCTTGATAAATCATAAAGTCCTTCCTATCCATACACCCTTTCGGAGCAAGGGAAAATGCTCCCTTATATTAAAATCTGGCATACCGGCTATTTTAACAGATTCTTCAAATTCGGTTAAATAAGGGTGGTAACAATCTCTATAACCATTTACCACCAGGAGTTGATTTTTCTGATAATTTGTGGTATGCTTTAACTAATAAGGATTTAAAGGGGTTGACAGGAATTACATTTTGACGCTAATATATTACAAAATAAAAAACTAGGTGAGCAGTGTCCTATAGAGAAATTCCTCTGTCTCCCCCTTTGCCAAAGGGGGGGATTTAAGGGGGATTTGGGAGACAAAAAATGTCTATTCAACAGAAAAAGATTGAAAAGCAGTTATCCCTGCCACTTAAAAATGCTGTCCAGATGAGCGTGCGGAATCTTAGGATAAGGTTTGGACGGTCAATTATTATCACAATGTCAATACTGCTTGGGATAGCATTTTTAATGTCAGTTCTTGCCAACAACGCTTTTACAATGAGTCTGGTGCATAGGGGGCCGGAAGATATCAAACTGCTTTTAACTGCGGATCTTGAAGAGGTGAGAACAAGACAGATATGGCTTGTTTCTCTGTCTCTGCTTGTATGCACCGTTGGTATAATAAATGCTATGTTGATGTCAGTTACGGAACGCTCCAGGGAGATAGGAACTATGAAGTGCCTCGGCGCTCTTGATAAATTTGTCGTGGAACTCTTCCTTCTGGAGTCGCTAGCGCATGGTATTTTTGGTTCTATAGTGGGCAGTATAATAGGTGTAATTACGATGACATTTGTTTATATGTTTCATTACGGCGGTTTGATTATTCGTATCTTTCCAGTTGGCACAGTTGTAAGATATATGTTGTTTACCACACTGCTGGGGACGTTTCTTGCCGTTGTGGGAGCACTTTACCCTGCATATGTTTCAGCAAGGATGGAACCGGCAGAGGCAATAAGGCGGCAGATATAAATAAGGAGGAATCAATATGCCAAGGGAAGCAATTGTAAGGACTATTGGAGTGAAAAAGAACTTCATGCTTGGAAAGGTCGCTCTGCATGTTTTGAAGGGGATTAACATTGAAATTTTGAAAGGGGAGTACATTTCAATAATGGGTCCTTCAGGCAGTGGCAAGACAACATTGTTTAATATGATAGGCGGTCTTGACAAGCCATCCGAAGGAAAGGTTTACATTGATGAGGTTGATGTTGCTCAACTTGATGCATACGAACTTGCATGGCTGAGATGCAGAAAGATAGGATATATCTTTCAGTCATTTAACCTCATACCTGTTATGAGTGCTCTGGAGAATGTTATGCTGCCGATGATTTTTGCTGGTATGTCAACGGATGAATCAAGAGAAAAAGCGAAAACGCTTCTTGAGACGGTTGGACTGGGAGAGAGACTGAACCACAAGCCTTTTGAATTATCAGGAGGACAGCAGCAGAGGGTTGCAGTTGCAAGAGCTCTGGCTAACGACCCGGCCATAATACTTGCTGATGAACCTACAGGGAATCTTGACCTGAAGACAGGCAAGGAAATTATTAACCTTTTAAGGGAAATGAATAAAGAGAAGGGTGTTAGCATTATAACGGCAACCCATGATCT
Source organism: Vermiphilus sp. (assembly GCA_020722825.1). Taxonomy (GTDB): domain Bacteria; phylum Ratteibacteria; class UBA8468; order B48-G9; family JAFGKM01; genus JAFGKM01. The sequence goes on along the minus strand of DYKC01000005.1, from coordinate 2,903 downwards.
TAAGATGCTTGATGTTTCCGACCGTGTCATATGGCTAAGGGATGGGATGATTGAAAGGGTTGAAGCCAGAGAGAATATTGACATAAAAGTTGGAGAGGTAGAGGGAGAAGAAAGCGGCTGATACCGGATGCATTATATCTGAATCTATGAGAAAGAAAAAAACTATAGGGGTGATTGGATGCGGCAATATGGGGTCAATCCTTGTTAAAGGCCTACTGGAAAGTGGACTGTATCCTGCATCCCGCATATACATTTCAGACACCCAGAAAAAAAAACTTAAATATTTTAAAAGAGCGGGGTTGCAGGTGGTTGACAATCGCAGGTTATCTGAAAATGCTGATGTAGTCATAATAGCCGTAAAGCCGGATGCGGTTGAGGAGGTTGTCTCAGAGATAAAAGAATTTTTAACCCCGTCCAAGGTTTTAGTATCCATCGCAGCAGGTATCTCTACGGCAAGGATTGAAAAGATTCTGTTGAAAAAATCTGTTCCGGTTATAAGAGTTATGCCCAACCTGAACGTTAGGGTGAGAGCAGGCCTTTTGCCCTACTGCCCTGGCAGATACGCAGATGGATGTGAAGGTCTGGTTGAAAAATTGCTTGCTCCTCTTGGTATTGTTTTCAAACTATCAGAGGAAAAATTTGATGCCGTTACGGCGATTTCGGGCAGCGGGCCTGGGTTTATCTTTTACATAGCGGAAAACATAAAAAGAATCTGTAAAAAGAAGAAATTTACTGAACAACAGTCAGCAATAATTACCTCTTATCTTATATATGGTTCGGGAAAGATGCTTGCAGAGACAAAACTTTCGCCCGACCGGTTAAAAGAGATGGTCAGTTCACCAGGTGGCACTACAGTTGCAGGCTTAAAGGTCTTTGAGGAAAAGAATTTTCCTGAGATCCTGAAAGAATCTATTGAAAAAGCAGAGAATCGCAGCAAGGAACTATCCAGAGCATAAGACTCTTTAATACTCATATGAAAGGTCCAATAGGTATCATTGGTTATGGCGTGGTTGGAAAAGCATTTGCGAGTGTTTTCAGAGATAAAGTAAAACTTCTGATTTATGACAAGTATATTCCTGAATATCAGAATCTCCAGAGGGTAGTTGATAGATGTGGGATAGTTTTTGTTGCGGTTCCTACCCCGATGAAAAAAGACGGCAGTATAGATATTTCTCCCGTTGAAGATGTACTCAGTAATATCGTAAAAACTGGAAAGAAAGGGGCCGCAAAAAAATATTTTCCCATCGTGGTTTTACGGTCAACCATAGTGCCCGGCACGACTGCAAACCTGCAGCGAAAATTTTCATACCTACGGCTGGTTTTTAATCCTGAATTCCTTTCCGAACGTAACAGCCTGGCTGATATGGAAAGAACTGACAGGATTATTATAGGCGGGCCGTTAAGGGATTGCAGGAAGGTTGAAGAAGTATACAGGAAGGTCTTTCCTCAGGCAAGGTACATTATAACTGACACGACAACTGCTGAGATGATAAAATATGCGGCTAATGTGACCCTGGCAGGGCAGGTGATGATAGCAAATGAAATTTACCAGATCTGCAGAAAATTGGACCTTGACTGGGCATTTATCAGAAATGCGGTTATACTGGATCCTTTAATCGGCAGGAATACCAAGGTGCCAGGTCCAGACGGGGATATGGGCTTTGGCGGGAAATGTTTACCCAAAGACCTCAATGCGCTGATATACCTTTCAAAAACTCTTGGTTACGAACCGAAATTATTGGAACAGATCTGGAAGTCAAACCTTCTGGTGAGAAAAAACAGGGACTGGGAGAACATAAAGGGAGCAACCTCCTATAAAAAAACAAGATTATAAACTCCTCTCAATGAAGGTGTAGAGGCGAAGAAATACACAATAGATATATATGAAAACTTCGTTCCTGATTATGCAGACTTCGCCTGCGGTATAAATTTGTATATCTACCGTATATCAAAGCATACCGGGAACGTAAGTTTCCATATAACGCTTTTGGGGAGAGTGGGAGGAAGGAGTAATTTATGGGTGAGTATGAGAAGGTACAGGCAGCCGTAGAGTTTATCAGGAGTAAGACAACACTTTCTGCGGAAACAGGAATAATACTCGGTACAGGGCTGGATAAAATGGCGGATAAAATCAAGCAAGACATTGTCATTCCATACGGGGAAATACCTTACTTTCCTGTTACCACAGTTGAGGCGCATCCGGGGAACCTCATTTTAGGTAAAATCGGAGAAAAGGGGGTTGTTGCGATGCAGGGGCGTTTCCACCTGTATGAAGGCTACTCGGCAACGCAGATATCTTTTCCGATAAGGGTTATGAAAACCCTGGGTGTGCGTACCCTTCTGGAATCAAATGCAGCAGGAGGTTTGAACCCCTTATTTGCCAGAGGGGATCTTGTTGCAATCACCGACCATATCAATCTTATGGGGGAAAATCCTCTTACAGGTCCCAACGATGAACGTTTTGGTGTAAGATTCCCTGATATGAGCAATTCTTATGACAGGGGATTGATAGAAATGGCTGAAAAAATTGCATTGAAAGAGAAGATACACCTGCAAAAAGGCGTCCTTGTGGGGTTGCGGGGTCCGAGTCTGGAAACCAGGGCTGAATACAGGTTTCTGCGTCTGGCAGGGGCTGATATGGTCACTATGTCAACAGTTCCTGAGGTTATTGCTGCGGTGCATCTCGGACTTAAGGTCTTTGGCATCTCCGTTATAACGGATATGTGTCTTCCTGACGCTCTGGTGCCTGTCTCTCTGGAAGAAATCATCAAAATTGCAAATGATGCAGAGCCGAAATTAACAAAACTTATAGAGAAGATTATAATAAACCTGTATCCTCCTCCAAATAAAGGTGAGAAAACATAGGGACAACAGGCCATTTCTCCTCTATAATAAAGGGAAAA
>DYKC01000112.1 GCA_020722825.1 Vermiphilus sp. | reverse complement strand
CCTTGTCCTCAGCCCTTTTGAGAATGCTTGCCTTCAAGGGGGCAAAGACCTCCGGAAAGATCGTTATTATGTCTATCCGCATACTTAGATACCGGGATTAGGGATTCGGGTTTTAAGGTTAGGGAAAAACTTTTTCCTGCTTTTGTCTTTCACCAACCCCAGGTCCCGAACTTCTGTCTTGCTAACCGATATTGGGCGGGATAAGAACGCCCTTCTTTTTTAGAAGGGATTTTACAGTTGCAGATGGTTTTGCACCCACGCTGAACCAGTACTGAATCCTGTCTTCCTTAACCTTAACCACCGCCTCTTTAGGAAGCGGGTCGTAGTGTCCCAGTATTTCCAGGACGTTGCCCCTGCCGTCTTTTTCCTTGCTCACCGCCACAATTCTGAAAAACGGTCTGTTCTTTTTTCCCTTTCTTATCAGTCTTATAGTTGCCGCCATCTATATACCCCCATCATTACCTGGATTAGGGATTCGGAAAAATCTTTTCCTGCCTTTGTCTTTGCCAAATCCCAAGTCCCCAAACCTTGAATACCTGTTTTTATACTAATTCTACTTTGCCGGTTTCAAGCGACCTGTGGACAGCCACTGCTATCTTGGTTACCTCCAGGCCGTCCTCTCCCAGTCCTGTTATTCCACCCTCCAGGTCCTGTAACCTTCCACCTTTTGAAAGGTAGTCAAGATTATACACGAAATCCGCTATGCTTTCAATGCCATAGCCCGAAAACCTTGTCTTTCCGGTTCTTGCATCCCTGTTCTCGTTTATAAAGACTGGGTTGTAGGTCAACACACCTGCCTTTTCATACGAGACCCTGGTGCCCCTGTCCTGGCTGTCGCATTCAATTATCCCCCTGTCACCTACCAGACGAAACCCCTGGTTGACCACCGCCTCAAAGTCTTCAGGGAGTATCCATGAGGTGTCAAAGGTAACCACCGCACCGTTTTCAAATTCCACCATTGCGGAGACAAAGTCATAGGTGTCCACACCTATCTCTTTAAGTTTCATTTTTCTGCCTCTTGCATATACCTGTTTGCCGTTGCTTCCGATGAGCCAGCGCACAAGGTCATAAAGATGAACACCCAGGAACCATACAGGCGAACTTTTGGACGCCCAGCCCGGGAACCAGTCTCTCGGAACCACTATCTTATCTTCCATATGTGCATAGCCGTACTCAATCCTGCCTGTTTTGCCTTCCTGCAGGTCTGCTTTAAGTTTTATGTGAAACGGGTCAAATCTTTTGTGGAAGTCCACCTGCAAAAGTATGTTGTTTTTCCTGGCGGCTTTCAGCATCTCCTGACAGCCCTCAACCGTGACATCCAGCGGCTTTTCACACAGGATGTGTTTTCCCGCATTCGCCGCATATATTACCGGCTCCCTGTGGAAAGGGTCAGGGGTTGCCACTGCAATCCCGTCAAGGTTTTTTTCGGTATCAATCATCTCTTTGTAGTCCGTATATCCCTTGACATTGTATTTTTCTGACTGGTTTTTCAGCGTCTCCTTGTTTATGTCGCATATAGCCGCCAGTTTACACCTGCCCTCTTCTTCCATCTGTTTAAAGGTATTCAGAATGTTTGTCCCGAACCTCCCAACTCCTATCACGCCAAGTTTAACCATTTCTTCTCTCCCGGGTTAAATTAGAAACCGGACAGGAAATTTCTGGAAGCCGCATTAATACAGGGACAGCAACAAATCTTGGCATGGGGAATGAGGGAAGCCGAAACTGACCCTCTTGTCTTCCTGATAGTTTTCAAAAGGGAATTTCGCAGGAGTCTCCGTTGTTCAGGAGATAAGTCCCTATTCCCAGCAGCCTTAGATTTATCTGTCCCGCAATGTAGCGGCGGAACAAGATTTCCTGTTCCATTTATTATAGTTATTATTCAGTTCCGCACCAGTTAAGTACAGTTCTGACCAGAATCTCTGCCGCCATCTTTATCTGACTGGTATCTATCTGCTCATTGTCAGAGTGTGCATAGTCCAGTTTGCCCGGACCGAACACCACCACAGGCATCTTTCCCACCTTGTTAAAAAGCCGGGCATCACAACTGGCTATAAATCCTTCTATCTCCGGCTTAACCTCTGAATCCATCTCTGCCTTCTTCATCGCCTCAACCAGAGGATGGTCCACAGGTATCGCATACGCATCGTTGTGCAGTTTTGGAAATGAAAGTTTGTAGTGGTTGTTTATCCAGTCATCCCCTGTGTTTTCTATCACGTCCTTCAGTTCCTTCTTTATCCTGTTTATGTCTTTGTTCGGCAGAAAACCCACACCGCCCTCAAGCGTTGCATCACCGCAAACCATTGAGGGCCAACTGCCGCCCCTTATTGTCCCGAAGTTTACCTGCACAGGCTGTTTAAATTCTTCAAAGAGCGGAACGTTTTTACTCTCTTCTATCAGTCTGCCTTCATACTCTTTCATCCTGCGCATAAGTATACAGGTCTTTTCTATCGCATTGACCCCTTCGGTTATCCTGCCCATATGTACCGATTTGCCTTCAATATCCAGTCTGAACCATACCGCACCGCGGTTGGCAGGAAATATTTTCAGATGGCTTGCCTCAAGAACTATAGCTCCATCTGCCCTGTAACCCTGTCTGATTAAGGCAAGTGCACCGTTGCCTCCGACCTCTTCTTCTATCACAACCTCGGCAAGGAGTTTTCCTTTCAGTTTAACCCCCAGTTCCTTGAGTGTTAGAAGTGCAAGGTAGATGGTTGCTACCTGTCCCTTTGCATCACAGGCTCCCCTGCCATATATGATATTATCTTTTTCAACCGGCGAGAAGGCATCTGCCCACTGTTTCGCAGGTACCACGTCGGAGTGGGAGTTGAGTATGAGCGACCTTCCGCCGCCTGAAAACGGATATTCCATAACAAGGTTTTTCCGTCTGGAATAGTCCAGGTCCTTCTCCGCAAAGGTATACTCCGGGTCTTTCTTGATGTCTGCCGGCAGAGGAACCAGTCGTGCATCTCCGAATGCGGCAAATTTATTTCTTATGAAGTTTTGCACATCCTCCTCGCCTTCTCCTGTTACGCTTGGAAATTTTATTGCCTCTTTAAGAAAGTCCAGTGATTCCCTGAAATTTTTTTCCACCGCCTCTTTTATCTTCATCATCCACATACCTCTTCTATCGCCTC
>DYKC01000111.1 GCA_020722825.1 Vermiphilus sp. | reverse complement strand
GATTGGTATCCCTTACGAAAAGATAGAAGGAATTTATACTGATATCTTGGGTTTATGAAGGGCCCCACAGGATACGATGAAAAAAGGGGAAAAGATTCCATACAGTCTCGGACACTTCTTCATAGCAATAAACATAGAATCATTTATTGATATAAAAACCTTCAAAAAGATAACCGGAAATATCCTGAGAGACCTGAGAAATTCTAAAAAGGCTCCTGGGCACAACAGAAACCACACCGCAGGAGAAAAGGAATACGAGGCATGGAAAGAGAGAAAAAACAAAGTGGTCCCTTTAGGTAAAGCCCTTAGGCAGCAGTTTATACAGATGAGGGATGAACTGAAACTGAATGTGAAATTTGAATTTGAATAGATTATCCCTTATAAAATCTTTTGATTATCTCTTCAACAACATTTTTACCGTCGCCGGAAAGTTCAAGCCAGATGCCGTTTTCTCTCCTGAACCAGGTCAACTGTTTCTTTGCAAAATTTCTGGTTTTCTGTTTGATGCCGGATTTCAACTCTTCTATGGTACCCCTTCCATCAAAATAATCCAGGATTTCCACATACCCGATAGGCGCTTTTTCACGCAGGTATGCGGCATAACCATCCTCTTTAAGTTTTTTAACCTCCTCCACCCAGCCGTTTTCAAACATCTTATCCACCCTCTCTTCTATCCTCTCATACATCTCTTCTCTGTTCCTTACAAGTATGAAATACATCCTTTCGTTTTCTTTCAGTACGGTCTCCGGTTCCTGTTTCTGCCAGTAACTCATAGGTTTACCTGTAAGGTAATATAACTCAAGTGCCCGGCGAATTCTTCTTCTATCGTTAGGATGGACAGTGTTTTTCAAAGCCGGATCAACTATTAAAAGTTCTTTGTATAAAACCTCTGTGGTTTTCTCTTCAAGCACACGGCGGATTTCCTGCTGTTTTTCTCTGCTCTCATCTGGAATGGAAAAAATTCCCTTCATCAAACTTCTTAGATACAGACCACTGCCACCAACTATAATGACAGTCTTATTGCGACTCTGTATCTCCTGTATTTTTTCACGCACAATCTTTATAAAACTGTACACGTCAAACCCTTCTTTGATTGAAAGGAAGTCCACAAGGTGGTGAGGAACATCCTTTCTCATTGAGAGGGGAACCTTATCTGTTCCTATGTTTATCTCTTTGTAGAATTGTCTGCTGTCCGCGGATATTATCTCTCCGTCAATTTTTTTCGCCACGCTGTAGGCAACAGCAGACTTACCAACTCCAGTGGGACCCCCTATAACCAGTACTTTTTTCTTCGTTTCTTTTTCTCTCATATGCTTCCTATGGTATCATATTGGCGCCGTTTTAAAAATCCTTCCCTTTTGACAAAAGGGAGACTAAAAAAGAATTTGAATGGAGAAGGGAATTATGCAGAAGAACGAGTTTATCAGTTTGATGGAAAGATACAAGCAGGTACATATAATAGAACACCTGCGGACACTTTCATCTGAAGATGAAAGAGATTTTTTGAACAATGTCTCAGATATGAACTTTGAACTTACATTCAGTCTTCATGAAAGGTTCTCCTCGGAAAACCAGAGACCCATAAAATACGAAAAGATAGAACCTCCTGAAGTAATAGACCTAGAGACTGCGGATAGAGAGCAAAAAGATACCATTCTTAACACAGGAGAAAAAACAATCGCGGAAGGAAAGACTGCTGTAACTATAGTTGCCGGAGGACAGGGCACAAGACTCGGATATCCTCATCCGAAAGGGATGTACCCTGTATCCCCAATAAAGGGGAAGTCACTCTTTCAGATTAACTCCGAGAAAATCCTTGCCCTCTCTTTGAGGTATAATGTAAAAATACCCTTCCTTGTAATGGTCAATCCGGAAAACCGCAAAGAGATAGAAGGGTTTTTCAGAAAAAACCGCTTCTTCGGTCTTGAAAAGGAAAACCTGTTTTTCTTCACGCAGGAGATGCTGCCCTCAATAACACCTGATAGGAAACTTGTACTTAAGGACAGAACCTCGCTCCTGTCAAATCCTGACGGACATGGCGGGTCACTCAAGGCCCTGTGGCAGTCCGGTCTGATTAAAAAGATTGAGGACCTCGGTGTAACAAAAGTTTTTTACTGTCACATAGATAATCCCATCGTAAAGGTTGACGATCCTCTCTTTCTCGGCTGGCACATAAGAGAGAAAGCCAACTTCTCGCTGAAGGTTGTGAGAAAAAGATATTCTGGAGAGAAGGTGGGAAACTTTGTCCTCGCAGACGGAAAACCCCGCATAATTGAATACATAGAACTGCCGGATGAACTGAGGGACAGGAAAGACAGCAGAGGCAAACCAGTATTCTGGGCAGGCAGTATAGGGATACACTTCATAAACACAGCCTTCATAAAAAAGATAAACAGCAACGGTTTTGCCCTGCCATACCACAGACAGGTAAAAAAGGCACCTGAAGGAATTAGCCCGGAGGTAAAGGAGATATGGAAATTTGAGACCTTTATTTTTGATGCGCTACCCCTTGCAGGTAAGGTATGCTGTCTGGAAACCCTGCGGGAAGAGGAATTTGCTCCCCTGAAAAATAGCGAAGGAGAAGACTCCCCACGCGAAGTACAGAAAGCAATGTTAAACTTTTACAGAAAGCAGATGTCTGACAGGGGCATTGATGTTGCCGAAGGAGTGAAGGTGGAAATCAGCCCCCTTGCCAACCTTGAAAAAATGAACCTGCCTTCTATTATCACAGAAGACACCTATATTGAATAGATTGAAACCAGAATATTTTCCGTAGTATAATAAGATGTTGCTGTTGTTTTTCACAACAAACTATTAACTTTCTACTGTTTTTTACGGGGCAGTGGCTCAATGGGAGAGCGTCCGCTTCGCATGCGGAAGATTGGCGGTTCAACTCCGCTCTGCTCCACTAAAAGCCAACCTTCAGAGGGTGCAGGGAAAAGCATTTTCCCGCGTATTTTGCCGCATTTTACTCCCAGTAAACCATTGATAGACAACAAGTAAAAGCAATTTTCTTCCTTCAAGTTCTGGCTACCCCTTTTTTACCACTTCTCTGTATTATACCTCAATAAGTATTTGTCTGTAATGGAGTTATCTTACTTTAAGGCAGGGTAAAATGCGACAAATATACTTTGTCAGGCTCATTCTGCGTTGTAAA
>DYKC01000110.1 GCA_020722825.1 Vermiphilus sp. | reverse complement strand
CTGTTGCAAAGTAAAAAGACCAAATTTGCCAAAGTTCAGTAAGGCCGATATTATACCGCTGTGCACATAGTTTTCTTAATCCCATTCCATTTTTATCTATACCCTATCTCTTATTGTAGAAAATTGTAGAAAAACCGCAGATGTTATATAATCTCCCCGTATGGAGAAACACAAAATAGTTTATCACCTTATTACAGAAAGGGGAAATTGAGATGTGGTGGTTGGTATACATTGTTGCTTTTCTGGTAAGCGGGATTTTGTCTGTAATACTGACTTTTTTATCGGGCAAAATTGCACGCAGTCTTAACTTTATTGCTGTTCCATCGGCAAGAAGCGTACACTCTCAACCCACCCCACTGCTGGGAGGACTGGGGATATACTTTTCAATCCTGCTTACAATCCTCTCTGGCTTATTCATTGTCAAAAGCGGACTGATACCTGACTTTTTGAAGGTATATGTTCCAGGCATTCAAAGTACTATAAGACAGGCATCAGCAGTTCTCTTTGGAGGAGCGGTTGTGGTAGCCTTCGGTATCATAGACGACAAAAAAGGACTAAAAGCATACCAGAAACTTTCGTTACAGATAGTAGCCATAATCCTTGTCTTTCTGGGCGGAATAAGAATTTCTTTTTTCCTCCCGGACATCTTTCAATCCTTCATACTGACTGCTTTGTGGTTTCTGTTGATGATGAATGGTTTCAACCTTATGGATAACATGGACGGTTTGAGTGGAGGAGTTGCTTTCATAAGTGGAACTATTCTTTTTGTCTTCGCCGCGCAGATGGGACAGTTATTTGTCGCAACTCTACTTGCCGTCTTCCTCGGAAGCATTCTGGGCTTTCTTACACACAACTTCCCGCCTGCAAAAATCTTTATGGGGGAATGCGGAAGCAGTTTCCTCGGATACTTCCTCGGGACAGCAGCCATACTGCTCACCTTTTACAGGTATGAAGAATCCCAGACATTCCTGCCTGTTTTCACACCTCTGGTAATTTTTTCAGTGCTGTTTTTTGACACCATAACCGTCATCTGGATAAGGAAAAAACGGGGGCTACCTATCTCCGTGGGAGACAAGAACCATCTTTCACACCGTCTGGTCAGTCTGGGAATGACAAAAAAACAGGCGGTTTTATTTATATACCTTTTGACGCTCTGTACAGGCATCAGCGCCCTTTTGCTCGGCAACCTTAACATCTTCGGCTCTATAATAATACTACTTCAGGTGTTCATAATTCTCGTAATCGTAGGTCTTCTGGAACTAACAGGAAGAAATAAGGAGAGAAATGGAAAAGAGAGCATGGATAGAGATTGACCTGAACAAAATAAAAGCAAATATCGGCAAAATAAAAAAATTGACAGGGCGAAAATTTCTGGCCTGTGTCAAGGGCAATTGTTACGGAATGGGGATGTGCCGAATATCCGCAAGCATAGAAAAATTGGTTGATTACTTCGGGGTGGCAACAACCTCAGAAGCAATAGATTTAAGGGCCTCCGGCATAAAAAAGCCCATACTGGTACTGGGACCCGTCTTACCCGGAGACATAGAGGAGCTTGTTATGAACAGTATTACGATTACACTTTTCAATGATGAATTGTTAGAGACTATTCTGACAGTTGCACGGAAGAGAAAGCAAAAAGCTGTTGTACACATAAAAGTTGATACAGGACTGGGAAGAATAGGAGTGAATGTAGAAAAAGCACCAGAATTTATTCAAAAGGTTATCAATAAGGAGGAAATAATAACTGAAGGCATCTTCACTCACTTCGCCACTGCTGAATGGGAAGACACATCCTATGCAAAAAAACAGATGCGAAAATTTCAACAGGTGCTGAATGAAACCACAATGTTTAACATCCCTATCAGGCATATAGCAAATTCCCCTTCAATTCTCAACCTGCCCGAAACCTACAAAAATTTTGATATGGTGCGGATAGGACTGCTCATTTTCGGGCTTTATAGCGAACCCTATCTTTACAAAAAATTCCCGCTGGAATGTGCGGTTAAGGGATTTTGCAGGGCAAATTATATCAAGATGGTACCCGCAGGCACCCCATTAAGTTATGGAATTACATACACAACCGCAAAACCTTCAAAAATAGCCACAACAGGGATAGGCTATGCGGATGGTCTACAAAAACTACTGTCAAATAATTTTCATTTCAGTTATAAAGGAGATAAGGTCAGAATAGTAGGAAATATCTGTATGGACCAGACACTCGTTGACGTTACAGGGAAAAACATTAAGACGGGTGACATACTGCAGGTATTCGGGGACAATTTTGAAATTGAAGAGATGGCAAAAATATGCAAAACAGTCCCGCAGGAGATACTCTGCGGATTCGGAAGTCCGCGGGTGGAAAAAATCTACATAAGATGAAGAGAGATACTTTGACAGAATATAAGGACCTTATAGATAAGCATCTTAACAGGATATTGCCTCCACCTGACAGGGAACCTGAAATTCTGCACAGGGCGATGAGATACAGCGTATTCTCCGGAGGTAAAAGACTAAGACCCATCATAGTGCTTGCCACCGGCAGGATTTTCGGGGTAAGAAAGGAAAAACTCATACCTGTTGCCTGCGGTATTGAACTTATCCACAACTTTTCATTAATACACGACGACCTGCCATCTATGGATAATGATGACTTCCGTAGAGGACGATTGACGTGCCATAAAAAATTTGGTGAGCCGGTTGCTATCCTTGCAGGAGATGCCCTTTTAACACTCGGATTTGAAATGCTGGCAGAGTCCAAAAACCCAGGTTTGATAAAAGCAGTTGCCGTAGCAATCGGGGCTGAAGGCATGGCAGGAGGACAGGTGCTGGATATCAGGTTTAAAAACAAAAGAATCCCCGTCAAGATAAAAAAATTTATTGATGACAAAAAAACAGGTTGTCTGTTCCAGATATGTTTCTCGGCACCGTTCTTTTTTAAAAAGGTCTGCGAAAAAGAGAGACTGCAGATAAGCAGAATTGCAGAAAAATTCGGCACAGCGTTCCAGATAAGGGACGACATAGAGGATAATGAGGGCAATACTAAAGATTTAAGAGACCGACTCAAACTTGTTTATTTGAAGATGAAAAGAGATATTGAATATTTCGGTAGAAAAGGGAAGATATTGTCTGAGATAATTGACAGGATTTTGTAATAGTCACA
>DYKC01000109.1 GCA_020722825.1 Vermiphilus sp. | reverse complement strand
AATGGTAAAACCCGGGCTTATCGTATCCGGAATTGTACACATCATCATACTTACCCTGCCTGTATCTGTCAGAACTAACAGGTTGTTAAACAACGACAGAGAAGTGGAACTTTACATCATAGACACAACGCCTTTGATTAAGATTAAAGAGCAAACCTCGTCTACACCAACCATGTTCGTTAAAGCGGAAAAGATACGGTCTGAACGGATTGAGGAATCTGTATACAAACCGGAGATTCTGGCAGGCAAAGAAGAAAAAACTGAGTATGAATATGCCCTGAATATAATCGCAGACGAACCTGTAAAAGAGGCAAAAAGCACCATTGTCTCAAGAAAAACTGAAGATATTTCAAAAACAGCAACAGATTCCCTGTCAGATGCAATAGGTAGAATCAGCATACCACCGTTGCCTGAAGAATCAACGGGAGAAGATGCATCTGAACCTGTTGAGAAAACATTCGGGACTACTGATGGACCTGACTTTACACACAGGGTAATGCCGGAATATCCACCTCAGGCGCTGAGGCTGAATAAAAAAGACACGGTGATACTTCTCCTCACAATTGACAAAGACGGGAAACTAACCGATGTTAAGGTCAAAAAGCGTGCAGAATACGGTTTTACCGAAGCGGCTATCAAGGCAGTAAAAAGTTCAACATTCAGGCCTGCAATGAAAAATGGGAAACCCGTAATTGCAAGAGCCATTCTACCCATAAGGTTTGAAATAAAGGGGAGATAGGATTATGACGGTTGCAGAGATATTTTTAAAAGGCGGACTGCTGATGTATCCCATAGCACTCTGCTCCTTTGCAGGCATCACCATTTTTATAAACAAATTCCTGCAGTACCGGAGAATACTGAGAGATATTGAGGCACCAATAGAAATACTCCTCAAAACGGGAAGTCCTTTTCTTAACCCGGTGGTTGAAGCTGCTAAGAGAGGGGAAGACGAAAACACACTATCAGTTATAGCAACAAAGCAGATGAGAATGATAGAAGGTGGTTTAAGTTGGCTGGCACTCATTTCAGGCATATCTCCTCTACTCGGATTCACAGGAACCGTTACAGGGATGATAAATACATTCATGACTATATCAACAAAACTGAGTGTCAACCCTTCGCTGTTAGCAGAAGGTATATGGGAAGCCCTTATAACCACAGCCGCAGGACTGCTGGTGGCAATACCCATATACATAGGACACCACTACCTTGAAAAACAGGCTGATGAGATAGCATTTGTTCTTAAGGAGATAACAATGGAAGTCTATAAAAGGGCCAACAATGGAAATTGAAAGAAAAAGATATGGTAATTCTTTTTTCAATACAGCGCCACTTGTAGACATGGTCTTTCTTCTTCTGTTATTTTTTGTGCTTACCTCTCACCTCATAAAAGAGTCTGCAATCAAGATTACCCTGCCTGAGTCTAAGACCGCAACAGCGGAAACAAGAGATGTTATAACAATCTCCATAACAGAGGAAAATACTGTATACATTATGAATATGCAGGTAAAGATTGAAGACATTAAAAGGGAGATTACAAAGATTGTCAAAAACAGGGATGCAGACTTCATACAGATAAAGGCAGACAAGAGTGCAGATGTTGGAGTACTTGTCAGCGTGATAGATGGGGTCCGCCTTGCAGGAATACGAAATTATAGTATCATTACCGAAAGGAGATAATTCCCGTTGTCCCCTTTAATGAAAGCTCACGGGCTAAATCTATGGCACGGTTAATCCTTATACGGCATGGCGAGACAGACTATAATTCACAAAAGAGATATTGCGGATTTAGTGACCCGTCTTTGAATGAAAAAGGGCGGTGGCAGGCAGAAAGATTAGCGAAAATATTATGGAATGTAAAAATAGATGCGGTTTATTCAAGCGATTTAAGAAGAGCATATGAAACCGCAGAGATAATTTTCAGGGATAATTCAATTGTAAAACTTGCAGACTTTCGCGAGATAAATTTTGGAGTATGGGAAGGATTAACCTACTCAGAGATTATTGAGAAACATCCGGAGATTTATAAAAGGTGGATTGATAACCCAATGGAGGTTAATATTCCCGGCGGCGAAACTCTAAAAGATTTTTGCGGAAGAATCAGAAAAAAATTAATTTTTGTTCGTTCCTGTCATAAAGAAGGAGAAACAATTGCTTTGATTACTCACGGCGGTCCGATAAGAATTATCTTATGCGATGCTTTGGGATATAACATCAAGGAATTTTGGCAGGTCGCTCAAGACATCGGCGCCTTAAACATTATAGATTATCCGAATAACGCTAAGCCAAAAGTAATAAAGATAAATCACACTACACAACCAATTACATAGGAGCAAAATACAGTATGGGAAAGTTTATTTTTATTTTGGGCGGTGCAAGAAGTGGTAAAAGCAGATATTTAAAGTGTTCTGCCCAATCTTAAAAGAAAAAATTAGAAATTTCTCTGGGGTCTGCCAGTAGTTTATAGACTTAGGAAAACTGGTTGATAAAGAGAAGCGTGCAGAGAAAATAGTCCAACAAATAAGAGCTCGGGTAAACACAATTAGCGAAAAAGTTAAGAGGTTACCAATGGCAAAAAAATGTCCAGTTCTCTCGCTTTTTATAAGGCAATACAAATACAGGATATAGAAATTGCCTACCTTTTAAATATGGGATCAGAAGATGGGAGGTATTCTCGTTCTCATGGAGTTAGTTCAAGATTATTGAAATTACAGGCGGAAACTATAGGAATTCCTATTGTGCAGAGAAAGTCAACTTGGGAGAGTTACGAGCAGGAATTTAAAAAAGCAGTCTCTGATTTAAAAAGAGAAAATATCCAAGCAGGTGTTTTTGGTGATATTGATATTCAGGGACACAGGGATTGGATAGAGAGAGTTTGTAAAGAAACAGGTATAAAACCGGTGTTACCATTATGGAAAGAAAAAAGAAAGAAGTTACTTAATGAGTTTATTCACGCAGGTTTTAAGGCAGTTGTTGTGTGTGCAAATAGTAAATTCTTAGGGAAAGACTATCTGGGCAAAGAGATAGATAAAAGATTTATGGAAGTATAAAGACTCACCAGAACGTTGACCTCTGTGGAGAAAAGGGCGAATACCATACTTTTGTATATGATGGCCCTATTTTTAAGAAACCTGTAGGGTTTACTACTGGTAAGAAGATATTAAGTAAGAGATAAGCAGTGGTTTTTAGAACTTAAACCAAGAGAAGAATAAATCTTCCACTTATCACCTACGAGGTGATGGAGTGGTAATTGGTGGTGACAATGACTAATAAAATCTTAGGTCTATGAAAAACTATTATCCTATACCACTATTTTTGGAGAAG
>DYKC01000108.1 GCA_020722825.1 Vermiphilus sp. | reverse complement strand
TATTCTTATTTTCTATAGCGGTCAAGTCCAATTTCTTCTGGAAAAAGATTTCTTTTGTAAGATATCCCTTCCTGGTTTTTATTAATTTCTTCTAAAAACCTGTTTTTAAGGAACTAATTCTTAAAAATTCCAAAGAGCGACTGATTTTCCCCTTACTAACTTTTTTTATCCGTTAATAGGATACCTCACGCCATTATCTTTTTCCAGACATTTTAAGACATTACCTTATTGCAAAGTGAAAAACAAACTTAACAAACAGAGTAAATTACATACGGCAAGAAGAATCTCAAACATCATACCTGACTTTGCGTCCCTTAACCTGCCCCCTTTAACCTCAAAAATATCTGAATTTTTAATATGCTGTGAGGTAGAACCCTGACGTAATACCTGTTGGAGAAATCAAATGATGCTAATCGGGGGAAAAGATGTGCTTCGGCTTGACCCAGTGTTCAAACCTCGCTGATTAAAAAACAAATCGGGGCGCTCGGATTTGAACCGAGGACCTCATGGTCCCAAACCATGCGCGCTAAGCCGGCCTGCGCTACGCCCCGTAAATCCTTACATTGTACCAAAAAATAAAACTTTGGCAACTCTACAATTGAATACCCAAAGTCTAATCTGAGTATCATAGACCGATATTTTACATTACCCTTTAACACCTGCGTAGCGATGTCTGGCTGGACTCCCGGTGCGCTGGGATTCGTAAAAAGCACCCATCCATAGGTTGACTCTATATAATACCGTTATATACTGTAGTGGGGTTTAGCACAGACAGAGTACATAATATCCTTAGGGGATGTAAAAAAAGCAGGTTTATGTGGAGTATCCTCCAGATTCTTCAGAAAGAAATTCTCCACCGCCTCTTTTGTAACGTCACAAAGACTAACTATTTCTACATCCGGATGATTTTTCATACGGCTGGCATGACCGCCCATCATTCCACCACAACCCAACAACGCAACTCTGACCTTAGATTTATTTATTGTTCCCCCTTCTATGAACCACTACGTTGTTTTAGTTGTGGAGGTTATCACAATTGCCAGTAAACAGCAAAAAAACTGGGTGGGTGAAGTCAAACAGGTTACCACGTAAAAAATGCCCTGAACAGGATATAAATAACTGCCAGAGAAATGCAAATTGACAGGAAGAAAAAAGATGTTGAAGGAAGAAAGGATTTTAACAGAATGATAAGCAATATCGCCCCGGTAGGAACTGCAAATCCCCTGACCACCAATCTTTTTATATCTTCCTTATTTTTTATCAGGTCTTCTTTTATGGAGGTTACAGGTCTATTGCTACTTCCACAAGCTCTGCATCTATCTGCATTACCGGGATTGTCCGCTCCACACTCACCACATACCCACATTTCACCCCTTTGGATTCTGTATTCCTTATGGGTAATTTTTATCTTCTGCTGAAGTTCGGGTGTTTCACAAAGACTGAATGCCTTTTTATAATACCTAAGGGCTTTGTCATACTCGTTCTTTTTAAAATAGATATCGCCAAGCATAAGATAGGTTTCAGAAATTTCGGGGTTTTTTAATATCCGTTTCTCAAGAGTACGAATATCTTTCCCTATTAATTTTTCGTCCTGCTTTTTAATCTGGGTATTTTCCATAATGCGAAAAATTGCATAAAAAAGAGGAACCGGAATAACGGGCCATAACCCTAAAGAAAATCTTTTCAACTGAATGACCGGAATAAGGATACAAAGAAAGGATATAAAGGTGAGAATAAAAAATTCTATTCTACTTGATTCATTTTCCGTGTATCTGTCCAGAACGAGGAAATAAAATTCAACTGCCAGAATAATAAGAATAAAACCAAACTCCAATCCAAGAAAAAAACCAAGACCCCAGTTGATACTCATTTCATACAGCTCTTCACCTTACATCAACCTTTCCTGTGGAAGGTTCATAATGAAAAGACATTCCCTTTGGCGGTTCAGGCAGTTTGTCAAGGTACTTTTTCTCAACCAGTTCATTTAGAGAATCTGGATATCTTCCCTCCTGTATCTGAAAAGTATTTATCTTGTTTTTTATGTACAGCAGATCATCCATTGCCTTTGATTTTTTGAGCGTTTTGCTCATCACACCGCCATACTTCTCCACAGCATTCATAGGAGTTAATTCTTCCTCCGTTTCCTTTTTGCGGCTACAGGAAATTACAAGAAAAGGAATCAGCAGGAAGATAACCAACCATCCTCTTTTCATGTTTTTTCACCCCCTCTTTTACTTAATCAGATGTTTTTCCAGGATAATCTTTTAAGTTTGTTCTGTCTGTGACTTTCTTCAATAACCGCTATCTGCTGTCTTACCTGTTGTGGCGTTATCTCCAGAGGTTTACCGTCTCTAATGGCTTTATAAATCATTCCGTAAAAAGACTTGTTCATTGTCATAAACAGGTCTTTCTGTTCCTCCGGCAAATCCCATCTATCTTCATACCATTTTAATTCTTCGGTGCAGTATGCAGGTGTACCATCAGGTTTTGAGATAGGATGACGCTGCAAATATCTTCTCGGAGATTCAGACGGTTTAAAATATTTCCAGTCTATGTGTTGCATATCCCCTTTCAATCCCCCCTTACTTGCCTGTATATTGTAGGTAAAACAGGGATAGGCACAACAAGAAGATATTTCAAGGTCAATAACAGGCCTGTCCGGCGCACGCAAAATAAGTTTTACATAATCTTCAGCATCCCCATAGGTGTTAACCCTGTCCATTATGCAGGTCACCTCTGGTATGACATCTGTATCCATAAGGTTCAATGCCTGGTCAAGTGGATGCGGACCTGTATTCAGAAGATTGCCTCCGTTGTACTCCTGGAGCGTCTGCCAGTCCCATCTCCTTGAAAACCCGTTAAATGCAATGCTTATCTGTACAATTCGTCCCAGGACACCTGACTTAATTATCTTTTTTATCTGCTGGAAGTATGGTGCAAACCTGGACTGTTGATAGATGGCAAATACCCTGCCAGATTTTCTTGCCGCTTCAATCAGCATATCAACCTCTTTTACCCTTCTCGCCAGAGGTTTTTCGCACAGAACGTTAAAACCTGCGTTCAATATCTCTTTTGTTACAGGAACGTGTAGATGACTTGGCAGGGCATTTATAATCAAGTCAAGGTCTTTTCTTTTGAACATATCTTTATAATTTGCATAAACCTCACAGTTATATTCTCTCACCGCCCTTTCACGTCTCTCCTTTATCAGGTCCGCAACTGCAACAATCTTATACCTATCCTTTACAGTATTCAAATACCTTCCGTGTATATCCCTTCCGCTTCTCCCCTGTCCAATTATCCCCACTCTTATTGCATTGTCCATCGTCTTTCTCCCTTTATTTGATTTGTTCGGCTTTTACTTTACGATGAAACCACATTTATCCCTTCCG
>DYKC01000107.1 GCA_020722825.1 Vermiphilus sp. | reverse complement strand
TAGTAGAATATCAACCATAGAGTTAAATATCTTTGCTGAAGAGAAAAGTTTTTGTCTGTTCTTAACGCAGATTGTGAAAGAACAGATTACACGACCTTTGTAAAGATTTTGTTCAACCTGTGTTTTAATTCTAAAAGGTTTAACCATTTTTTAAAGAACAAGGGAACGTAGGCTAAAGACATGCGGCCACTTTTTTTGACAGATTGACATGGTGTGCTATAATTCCTTTAAAAAAGGAGGAGAAAGCAAGAGAAATCCCCCTTTTACAAAGGGGGAGAATGGCAGAGAGGATTCTGAAAGAACAAAGAAAATGTCTACTCTACCAGGTAGGTTGGTTTTTTTTCTGATTGTCTTACAGGCAGTGTGTGTATTCTCCAAAGATTTCGTCCTCAATTTTAACAACGTGGACATACGCACCTTTATAAAGTTTGTGGGAGAGTATACAGGTGAAAACTATGTCATTGACCCCAATGTGCGCGGCAACATCACCATATACTCAAACAACCCTGTGTCTACAAAAGAAATCAACACGATATTCAAGTCTGTCCTGAACCTTTACGGGTTTTCGGCCATCAAGCAGGGTCCCATAACCTCCATTATCCCCACAGCCGAGGCAAGGATAAGAACAACCCAGATAAATGTAGGAAGTGTCCCTCCGGATAAGATGGAGGACTTTATCATACAACTGATACCACTTAAATATTACCCCCCTGATATACTCTCGCAGATTCTTACTCCCTACATAACCAGGGGCGGTCAGATTACCGTGGACAGCCGGACCAACAGCCTGGTTATTTCAGACACAGGCAGGAACGTAGCAAAAATACAGGAAATAGTCTCAAAGATTGACGTACCGAGCCCGCCCGGCAAAGAAATGCTCAAGGTCTACCGGCTGGAGAATACTAATGCTGAAGAACTCGCGAAAATACTCACACAACTGGTTGCCAAGCCCAGACAGGTAGTGCGCAGGGGAGAAGTACCACCAATGCAGCCCTCGATCGTGGCGGCAAAGTCCACAAACTCACTCATCATCTATGCCGAACCGGACGACTTTAACAATATAGAGAAGATAATAAAAGAGATGGACGTCCTGACAAACCAGGTTCTCATAGAGGCGCTGATTGCAGAGGTATCCTATGAAATGTCTCAGAAGATGGGTATTGAGTGGGCTGCCAGCGATAAGTTTGATAACGGGGATTATACGGGAGCCATAGGCACAAACTTCGGTAACCTGCAGAACTACGTGTCAACGGGTGTTGCACCGGAAGGATTTTCCATAGGCATTATCAAGGGAAAAGTGACGTTCCCTTTAAGCGTGGGAGCACTGATAAACCTTTATTCAAATGACACACACTTTAACATACTCTCAACACCGCAGATAATGACCGCCGACAATCAGGAAGCAACCATCAATATAAGTGAAAACGTACCCTACCTGAAAGAAACAAGGTTCTACCAGAGTTCAACAACAAGCGGTACTGGCGACATAATAAAGAGTTACGACTACAAAGACGTAGGCATAATCCTGAAGATAACACCGCAGATAAGCCAGAATAAATACGTGCGTCTGAAGTTATCGCAGGAGGTAACCAAGGTTATTGAGGGCAGTACCACCGAAGCACTGACAACGGCAAAACGCTCCGTTGATACAACGCTCATTGTACCCAACAATAAGACCATAGTCCTCGGAGGTCTTGTACGCGACGACACCGAGCATACTGTCAAGAAGGTCCCTTTCTTGGGAAATATCCCGGGGCTCAGAAGGCTGTTCAGAACAAACTCTGACAAAACAACCAAGACCAACCTGCTGATTTTCATTACACCCCACATAATAACCACCTTTGAAGAGGCGGAAGAACTGAAAAAAGAGAAAGAAAAGATTTTTGAGAAAAAGAAGTGAAAAGGAAGCTATCATCCATTCCCATTGAGAAAAAACACTTCAACTTCTGGGTACTCTGCAAAGAAGGGTAGATGGAACTATCAGAAGAGTGTGGAGTGGAACTCTGTGCAATTGTTACAAATGCCATACCTGTTGTCCTGAAATCTTCACCAGGACTGAAGACTATGGCTGACATTGAACCTATAACGTTTTTTGGGGAGGTATAAAATGATTAAATTTTCAGTGTGTATTGAGACGTTCTGGAAGGATAAAACGGTTGAGGAAAAGATAAGAGAGGTTAAAAAGGCAGGGTTTCCGGCATTTGAATTCTGGGACTGGAAGAACAAAGATATTAAAAACATCTTAAAAGCCAGAGAAGAAACAGGCCTTGAGACATCTGCTTTCTGCATAGAGCCGAATTTCTGCCTTACTGATGACGGAAATGAGAAGGAACTGGTAAAGGGCGTTCTGGAGTCTGCAAGAATCGCACATACCCTCAAATGCAGCAATCTTATTGTAACCACGGGTAATATTGTCGCTGGAGAAACCTATGAGATTACACGCAGAAAGGTTGTAAGAAAACTGAAGGAGATGTCAAAAGCGGCTGAGGACAATAACATAACACTTGTTCTTGAACCACTTAACCCGGTTATAAACCACAAAGGCTACTGGTTGACAAAAACCATAGAGGCGGTGGATATTATTGCAGATGTCAATTCCCCGAAACTCAAAATCCTTTATGACATATACCACCAGCAGGTAACTGAAGGAAATATCCTTTATAACGTCGGAAAATACATTTCATTAATCGGGCACTTTCATTCTGCGGGTGTTCCGGGCAGGAATGAACTTGTTGGAGGAGAACTGGACTATAAAAATATCTTTGCCGCAATTGACAGAACAGGATATAGTGGCTTTATAGGACTTGAGTTTAGGCCGACACTCGGTGAGGATAAAGCACTTAAACAGGTTCTCTCTCTCGTATAGAGATGGATATGTATTCTACTGACCCTGCTGGGTTAATTACACTCCTTGCAAGCGGTTTCCTGGTAGGCCTTTCCAAGACCGCCATCCCTGGACTTGGCATGCTATCTATCCCTCTGTCGGCAATGGTTTTGCCTGCAAAAGCGTCAACAGGGGTGGTTCTGGTAATGCTTATCTGCGGTGATATATTTGCAGTTGCATACTACAGGAGAAACGCAGTCTGGTCTCACCTTTTACGCCTGTTTCCATACGCACTGGCAGGGATTGTTATAGGATACTTTCTGCTGGGCAGGATTGACGATGTCCAGTTAAGGCAGGTTATCGGACTGATAATACTCTTTATGCTGGGCCTTAATCTCTGGTGGAAAAAACACAACAAAAAAGAGGATGTGAACATACCCTCACAGTGGTGGTTTGCCGCCTTTACGGGACTTCTGGCAGGAATAACAACAATGCTTGCCAATGCGGCAGGACCTATAATGATTATATACCTGCTTGCAATGGGACTGCCGAAAAAAGAGTTCATTGGTACAGGCGCCTGGTACTTTTTTCTGGGAAACCTCATCAAGGT
>DYKC01000004.1 GCA_020722825.1 Vermiphilus sp. | reverse complement strand
GATAGACCTGAAGATTAAACTTGAAAGGGCTTATTTTAAACATAACAAGAAGGAACTTGGAAAAGTCCGGGAACTGATTCCTGACGTTATTGACTCTGTGGATAAACTGCTCTGTTCTTTCAGGAAAAACTGGTATTTGAGGAATAAGCCCTTCGGGTTTGAAGTAATCCAGATAAGACTCGCAGGGCAGAAAGAACGTTTCAGGGAGATTGACTACCGTCTTGCCGAATATCTTGCAGGAAGGATTGATTCAATCCCTGAACTGGAGGAGAAGACCTCTAAAGCAGGAATAGGACTCAGGTACAGTTCTCTTGCCACAGGGTCGGTTGGTATATAAAAAACTAAGGTAGTGTCAAGAAACAGATGAAAAGTAAATGAAAAAATTCTAAGCACGAAGCACTAAACTCTAAACAAATAACAATGAACCAAATCCGAAATTTCAAACGGAGGCATTTAAAGTTAAAGCAGAGATAAATTTGGCAGAACGAAAACTAAAAGGAGGGGTAAGAAAATGATTAAGGTAGGGATTATAGGATTTGACACGTCACACGTGCCTGCATTTACAAAACTGCTTAATGATGATAGCGACCCTTTTCATGTGTCAGGTGCCAGGGTTGTTGCGGGTTTTCCATCGTTCAGCCCTGACGTTGAGTCAAGTGTATCAAGGGTTGAAGGCTATAAGAAAGAACTGATTGAAAAGTGGAATATAGAGATGGTTTCTTCAGTTGAGGAACTGCTTCCAAGGGTTGATGCCGTGCTTCTGGAAAGTCTTGACGGTCGGAGGCATTTGAAAGAAGCCCAACCGGTAATTAAGGCAGGGAAACCTCTTTTCATAGATAAGCCGATGACCGCATGTTATTCAGAGGCAAGGGCGATATTTGACCTGGCGGCAAAGAATAGATGTCCTGTCTTTTCATCCTCTTCCCTGCGGTTTGACTACAATATCAGCAGGGCGAGACAGGATGCAGAGTTAGGTGGTGTGGTGGGTTGTGATGCCTTCAGCCCAGCAACTCTTGAAACTACCAATCCCGGGCTTTTCTGGTACGGCATACACGGGGTAGAGATTCTCTATACCTTTATGGGCAGGGGTTGTAAAAAACTGTTCTGTAAAAAGACAGATGGGACACACCTTGTTACAGGGGAGTGGAAGGATGGACGCATAGGAACTATGAGAGGGATCAGAAAGGGCAGCAATTCTTATGGTGCAACCGTATACGGAGAGAATAAAATAGTGCAGGTTATTTTTTCTACTGATGTTCCTCTTTATTCACAACTTCTGAAACAGATTATTCCCTTTTTCAAGACAGGAAAACCACCTGTCCCTCTTGAGGAAACCCTTGAGATTATGCGGTTTATAGAAGCGGCTCTGTTGAGTGAAAATGAGGGAAGAGAGGTATCACTCTCAGAGGTGAAATAAAACCTACCCCCGTAAAAGACAGGAGTTCGGGACAAATGATTCGGGAAAACGGTGATAACACCACCGGTGGGCTTTGTAATGTATTAGCGTCAGAAAGTGAAAAGCCGGTCAATCCTCAGCCCTGTCTGCCTTTCACCTCTTTTATATATCTACCATCAGTGTCTTAATTTTTTGCATTTTCTTGTTTTTCCTGTAAAAGACGTTTTCATACCAATTTGACGTCAAATTAGTATTATTTGGAGGATACGGGTTTAAAAATCATTTTTGTGCAATAAATTGCACCGCTACAGTTATTACTTTATCTTTTTCTTTAACTGGACCGTCAGGAAGAGGGGATAGAGGACTATAAGTAGCATCCTGAAAAATCTCATTGTGTCCCTGATTGGATTGATTTTGCTCTTCTCGTTGCTGTACACGGTTGAGATGGTAACAGAAGAGATTCTGTATCCTTTCCACCCGCTCTTTATCAGTATCTCGGACTCAGTTTCAAATCTGGAGGTACACAGATGCACCCTTTCAAGAACCTCTCTTTTTATCAGCCTGAATCCACACTGAGTATCAGGTATCCACTGTCCTGAAAGAAAAGAGATTATTATGGACATACTGATGTTGGTCAGCCGCCTTATAAGAGGCATCGCTGAACCCTTTATCTTCCTTTTGCCAACCCATATTGCAGGCCTCCTATTCCTGTGGTAAGCAGTCTCAAAATCAACCACTTCGGATACAGGATGCTGTCCGTCTCCGTCCATTGTGATAACCGCAGGGATACCTTTTTCCAGAACATAGGCAAAACCAGTTTTCAGCGCCTCACCCTTGCCCCTACACACAGGATGTGTCAGGACAACTGCACCGCTTTCTCTTGCAAGCAGGTTTGTCTCATCAGTGGAACCGTCATCAACAACAATAACCGTGCCGTAATCTTTTTTAAGACTTTTCACCAGTCCCGCAATGGTTCTTTCTTCGTTATGTGCCGGTATGAGAATTGCTATCTCGTTATTCATTTGTGAAGACCCCGCTTAGAAATTTTTCGTTAAGAACCTGCGGTGATTCTTTCTTCAGTATCTTTTCAGCCTCAAGACGCGCGGTCTTGAGAAGCTCCAGGTCTTTCACAATGTTGCCTATCTTCAACGGAGGGATACCGTGTTGCCTCACCCCTAACAGATCTCCCTGTCCCCTGAGTTTCAGGTCAATCTCTGCTATCTCAAATCCGCTTTCTGCCGTAACAAAACTTTCAAGCCGCTGCGTAATTTCCGCATCATTATCAGAATACGTGACCAGTATGCAGTAACCAACGTCTCCTGCCCTGCCGACCCTTCCGCGCAGTTGATGAAGTTGAGCCAGCCCGAATCTCTCCGCCTGTTCAATGATGATATGTGATGCCTCGGGGACGTCAATCCCGGATTCTATCACTGTTGTCGCAACAAGTATGCTTATCTCTTTCTGGCGGAAACTCCTCATCACCTCTTCTTTTTCCCTGCGGGATAGACGCCCGTGTATAACACCTGACGGCACGTCCGGAAGTTCTTTTTTAATCTTAGCATACTCCGCCAGCGTGGACTCAATATCCTCGTTGCCCTCAATAGATGGTGTAACAACATATCCCTGCTTTTTTTGTTTATACTGGTATCTCAAAAACTGATATATCCTGTCCTTCTCCTTCCTCCGAAATATGTATGTTACAACTTTTCTCTCACCCTTAGGAAGTTCGCCCATCGTTGAAATATCCAGCGCTCCATAAAATGTCAGTGCAACGCTTCTGGGAATCGGCGTGGCACTCATAACAATATAATGCACGTTTTCCCCTTTTCTCTTAAGAAGTTCTCTCTGCTTCACTCCAAATTTGTGCTGTTCATCAACCACTGCCATTTTCAGGTTATTGAATTCAAGGTTCTCTGTTAGAAGCGCATGCGTGCCGATGATAACCTTCAATTCCCCGCTTCTTATCGCATCTCTTATCTTCTTTTTTTCACCTTCGGGCATCTGCCCCAGAAGTATGGATACAGTTATGCCCTGTTTAAGGAAAAATTCCTGCCAGTTGAGATAGTGCTGCTCTGCAAGTATCTCGGTTGGACTCAAAAGAGCGGACTGGTATCCCATACGGGAAAAAAGCCAAAGAGCAAAAATAGCAACCACCGTCTTACCCGAACCCACCTCTCCATGCACCAGACGGTTGATAACCCGTCCCTGTTTTACATCAACAATAATATCCTGCATAACCTCTCTCTGGGGTCTTGTAAGTTTGAATGGAACAAGGGACTGGAAAAGGTCTATAAGTTCTGTATCTACCCCGGCGGTGTATGTAACATTTCTGTTTTGTTCTTTCTCTTTTCTCATCAGAAGTCCCAACTGTAGTATGAAGAACTCACGAAAAATAAGATAGTTTCTCGCCTTCTCAAGATTGATGTCAGAGACAGGAAAGTGTATATTCTGCAGTGCGAACTTTATGTTAGGAATACCAAGATTCTGTCTGTCTCTGAGAGGAAGTATCTCCGGAGGGTAATCAGTAATCCTGCGCATAACAAACTTCAGAATTTTTCTCATATACTTCTGCGTGAGTCCCTTTGAAAGCGGATATACGGGGAGCAACCAGTCCCTTCTGCCCTTTCTCTCCTCCTCGTATAGAGGACTTACTATCTGCATCCTGCCCCTAAAAAAATCCGCCTTCCCGCTTATGAAGAACTCCCTGTCAGGGGTAAACACATCCTTGAGGTATGGCTGGTTAAAAAAGATGAGAAACAGAACACCTGTCCCATCTGAAATAGCAACATTAAGGTATGTTATCCTCCTATGCGGCCTTTTCTCTTCCCTGGCAATAACCCTGCCCTTGACAGACGATATTTCGCCAGGAATCAACTTCGAAATCTGTTTAAAATTTCTCAGGTCAAGGTACCTGCGCGGATAGAAGAAAAGAAGGTCTTCAACTCTGTTCAGTTTCAGTCTGGAGAGAGATTTTGCTCTTTTTTCGCCTACTGAGGGTATTTCGGAAAGCGGGGTTTCTAACGTTATATTCATTTGTTAAAATTTTTAAAACGGCAGGTTCTGTTCCTCTTCTTTTTCCTTAAAGAACTTGTAGAACTTGAGTACCCTTAAAACCTCATTGACAGATGACAGGTAAACATGCCTTGCATCAATTTTTTCAACAAGTCCTGCGATTATGGAGGAGAAAAGTATTAAATTATCCACACCTTTTTCTTGCATGACCCTGACGCTCTCTTTTTTCAGGTCTTCTGAAGCAGGTAAAGATGGTATGACGAGAATTCTTAAAAAATCCTCACCTCCGAAAAACTTTTTGTAGTCTTCGGCATACATGTCCTTCAAAAAGTTAAATACATCAGGAAATCTTGACAGCACCAGTGGTGTAAATTTCATAGTATGCCAGGAGACAGGTTTAACAACAGCATTGTTAACTGTACGGGTTATTTTTTCAGTTGATATAATAAACCTTCCAGGTTTCTCTGTACCCGTCGCCCCGGCTTTTTTAACCAGTAAAATATCTTCTTTCTTTAAAACGAAAAAATCGTTTATTATAAAGAATTCTCTGACGAGCTCAATACTTGCCTGGCTCATTTGGACTTTCTTGCCCCGTTTCTTTTTTACAGGGTCTCGTTTTATCGCTTTTCCTCGCCTTACCTGTGAGGGGTTATGATTTTAATTAATAAAGAATCCGAGAAAAATCTCTCCCTTGTAGAACATAGAGATAACCGCACCCAGCCCCAGATACGGACCGAACGGAACATAATCCTGTATCGTTTTTTTCTTAAGTGCTATCAATGTCAGACTTATAATTGTACCAAGCAGTGATGCAAAAAATATCGTCATAAATACGCTTTTCCATCCGAGGAAGGCCCCTATCATCGCAAGTAGTTTAACATCCCCGCCGCCCATAGCCTCTTTTCTGAAGAGAAGTTTTCCAATCACCCCCACAAGGAGCAGCAAACCGCCACCGAGAATTACCCCTGTTAAAGAGTATAATACGCTTTCCGCCCTTGAGAATTCATAGTGCATCCAGGGAAACGCTATAGAAAATGCCAGTCCGAGAACTATACCCGGCAGGACAATAACATCGGATATCAGATATGTATCTATATCTATGAAACCCATAAGCAGCATAGAAAATGCAAAAAGTGTGTATATAAAAAGGTTAATGTTCAGTCCGAACTTAAGGTAGATGAGGAGAAATAGAATCCCCGTTATAAGTTCAATAAGAAAATATCTTGCAGAGATGTGTTTTTTGCAGAACCTGCATTTACCACGCAGAAGGATGTAACTGATAAGGGGGATATTATCATACCACAGTATATCTTTGCCGCAGGCAGGACAGCGTGAACCAGGACGGACTATGGACTTTCCCTTAGGCAGGCGGTATATAACAACATTGGCAAAACTTCCGAAGACAAGTCCAAGGATAAATATAACTATACCTATGGCTGTACCCATAAGTGGTATTTTATAATAACCCTCAAAAAAGTCAATTTTTGTTGCAATGTTTTACAAAATAGGGTATAGTTAAAGAAAAGTGGGGAAGGATAAATCCCCTTTAATCCCCCTTTTCCAAAGGGGGAAAGGAACGGTGAGGAGGATTTGAAAGAAGGGAAAATGTCAATTCTAAAAAAAGTGTTTTTGTCATGGATTGCAGTGATATGTGCAGCAGGGCTGCTTAACGCAGAGGTTAACAAGAAAGAACTTTTTACAAGAATCGCCCAAAAATATGCTGGTATGCAGGAGTTCAGCGGCAAATACGAGATAAATATGCAGATGATGGGCACTGCCAGTTTTTGGAAAAAGGGCGATAAGATACGGATAGATATGGTTGTGTCCCAGCCGGGAATGCCCAAGCCAATGAAGATAAATGTGCTGATTGACGGCGAGAAAATCATACAATATCAGAAGATGCTCAACACTGTTATGGTAATTGACCTGAACAAACTACCGGAAAAAATGAAGAACCAGATAAAACAGCAACAGTCCGGTATGGTGAACGCAAATACAATCAAAGACCTTGAATCAACCATTGACAAACTGGTGGTTGAAGAAAAGACAAGAAACGGGAAGAATTTTTATCTCATCACGATAAATGACGTGGGGAAAATCAAAAGTATGATATCAATGCTGGGAGGACAGCAAAACCCCCAACAGATGTTTAAGATTAAGAAAGCCCTGCTCTGGATAGGTAAAGGCTCCCTCTTTATGGAAAGGATGGAGTTATTCGGAGAAACAAAGACGCCCGGTATGTGGATGGACCTTCTGGAGTTTAGAACGGACAGTATTCCTGACTCGGTTTTTAAACTTGACATCCCGAATGATGCCAAGATAATGGATATAACTGATATGATTAAAAACATGGCGGAATCAATGAAGGGCAGTGCGGCGGATTGACGGAAACAGGCAAAGATACTACAATAGGGGTATGGGAAATATATGGGTTTCAGCATGGAAACAGTTTGATATCGCAGGTAAATTCATAATCATAGTCCTGGTCTTACTTTCTTTCCAGTCCTGGTACATTATCCTTGAAAAGTTCTTCTACCTGCGGCAGGTTGAGAAGAGAAACAGGATGTTTGAAAGCCTCATCAAAAAAGGCAAAAATCCCAAACTTATAAAATGCCCATTAAGTTCAATACTGAACTATGGTATTGAACTGCGTGACGAAGCCGAAGACAAATCCCTTGACATGTATCTTGAAAAGGCATTTATCATAGAACAGGGCAAACTTGAAAGGCAGATAACAGCACTCGGTACAATAGCCACAATATCACCATTTCTCGGATTGTGGGGCACAGTATGGGGACTTTTCATCTCTTTTCAGAACATGGTCGCATCAGGTTCTTCCTCGGTAGGGGTGGTCGCCGGGGGCGTCTCCATAGCACTGGTAACGACCATTGTGGGACTGGCAGTAGCGATACCGGCGGCAATAGGTCACAACTATTACAGGGAGAAGGTTGTGAACATTCTGGAAAGAATGGAATTCTTCTTCCCATATATACTGCACTACTTAAAGTCTTTTTCTGACAGGACGGACAATTGAGAGACAATGAATACGTTGAGAAGGAACAACCATAACCTTATGTTTTCTCGGATAAACGTAACCAACCTGGTGGACGTTGCGTTAACACTGGTTGTAATACTTTTAATGATGTCCTCTTTCATTGAACAGGGGATTGAAGTAAAACTGCCTGTTTCCTCTCCGGGTAAAATAAAGATGGAGGAAAGTGTGATAGTAACTGTAGCATCTGACGACGTTTACTATGTGAATGAAAAAAAGGTAACACCAAGACAGATGTACAATATACTGAGAGAAAAAAAAGCAGGGAACGAAAACCTGTCTGTTATTATCAAGGGCGACAGGGAGGTCCATTACAAAAACATAATAAAGGTACTTGACATAGCAAAAAAATGCAAAATAGACGTGATAGGACTGGCGACACAGACAGAATAAAGAGAAAGAGTCTGGGGATATCATTCCTTATTCACTTCGCAGGTATTTTTGTTCTGTTTACTTCTCCGTGGAACAGGCCATCCGCAACAACATACGAAATCTTCACGGTTCAGGTCATTGATATACCTGAAATTGAGATGCCGAAACCGTTACCGGAAGAAAAAACAATCCCTGAAAAAACCAGCATTCCGATAGAATCTAAACCAACGGTAAAATCCAGCCCCCTTGCAGAAAAATTTGTTGAACGTCCCGCGCCGAAGGTACCGACATTCTCAGCAGAAAAATTCAGAGAAACCCTGAGTGCGAAGATAGAAAGGCCAGTTCCAGCGGAAAAAAGCACGCCGAAAACTGAAGAGTCACCTCCAGTTAAAATAAAAAAGATAGAAAGTACCATTATGGATGTAAATATCTCCGCCCTGAATCTGACAATACCGCAGTGGTATATCAATCTCGTTCAAAGCCGTATAAAGGAAAACTGGAAGATATCCAACATTCTTGGAAGCAGGTCAGCAATAATCTCTTTCCGGATATATAGGAACGGACAGATAGACAACATCTCACTTGAGAAGAGTTCGGGAAACAGTAGTTTTGACAGGTCTGTCATTGACTCACTGAAGGAAACAAAAAATCTGCCTCCTTTTCCACAGGAAATACCCGATAACCATCTTGACATCGTGATAGATTTTAAAACGGAGGGTTGATAATGAAAAAGATGCTGTCTGCACTTTTAGTATTTGTCGTCGGTTTTTCATCCGCAGGTTACGGCTCATCAACAATATTCCTGCGGATTACCAAAAACCTTCAACAAAAGGCAGAGATTGTGATTCTTTTTGAAGGCAAAGAGGATAACTACTGGGGCAGTTTAATGAGAACCCTTTCAAGAGACCTTGAGTACTCAGGCTATTTTTCCGTCAGGGAATCTCTTTTCGCAGGGAATACCTCTGAGAGTAAAAAGAAATACACAACAGAAATTATACTTATCGGGGAAAGGGTCTCAGATGGAATTAATATCAAGGTTGAGGACCCACTTGATGACAAGATAATTTTTGAAAAACACTACAAACAGCAGACAGATGCCAATCCTGCTTATCTCGCACATAAAATCAACAACGATATAGTTTTTCATTTCACGGGTAAACCTGGTATAGCACTCAGTAAAATACTCTTCGTTTCTAATACAACAGGGCAATATCAGTTGTATTCAGTTGACTATGACGGCGAAAATCTTGTAAAACTGACCGATGTTGAATATCCCGTCCACTACCCAAAATGGTTAATACCGCACCGCGAGATACTTTACGTATCATACAGAGGGGGATGGGCTAAACTGATGAAGATGGACTTAATTTCAGGTAAAACAGACCTTCTTATAGGAGAACCTGGCCTCAACGCCTGTGCATCAACCTGTCTTAAAACAGAAGAACTCGCGGTTGTCCTGAGCAAAACAGGGAGCCCTGACATCTATGTATACGGATTTGACGGCAGAATGAAAAGGCAGTTAACATCAGACAGAGCTATTGATGCATCTCCGTCACTTTCTCCCTCCGGAACAATGATTGCGTTTGTCTCTGACCGCCACGGCTCACCGCAGATATATACTATGACAAAAGATGGTTTCAGAACTACAAGGATAAGTTTCATATCCGGATATTCAACATCTCCTGTCTGGTCACCGGACGGCAGATACATCGCCTATGTGTTTATGAGAGACAACTCTTTCGGCATTGCAATATACGAACCCTCCACACAGGAAACCAAAATAATCTCTGATACGCTCGGCAGCGAAGATATATCGTGGGCTCCCGACAGCAGACATCTGGTATATTCCAATATAAAATCAAAACCAACGTCTCTTATGATAATTGACATAGTCACAGGGGAAAAAAGACAGTTGACATCTGGCAAATTTAACTCTTTCAGCCCGAACTGGAGCAATTTGTAATATCTATAGACCTCGGTACCACCCCAAGCAAAGTAATTCTATCATCTAAAACTACTGGTGGCAAAAAGAAAAGACGGTGTGGGGAAAATGAATTTTTGCCCGACTGGCGAGCGTCACCGAGCGGCGGCGACAGGGCGAAGCAACAACCCTCAAAAACTCTACAAGTGAAAATTGGCGGAGAGAGCAGGATTTGAACCTGCGGTACCCATGAGGGCACAGCCGCTTTCGAGGCGGTCGCTTTCATCCACTCAGCCATCTCTCCTGATATTTACAGGCAACTTTTCAATACTTCAATGTCGTGGGGAAGTACAACTTCCGGTGGCCAGGCATTTATGTATTCTCCGGACAGGTACCCTGTATACCCAGAGTTTTTTAGCAGTCCCACAGCTACGTTGTATGGGCTTTCACCTTCGCCCATCAGCGCCAGTTTGGGAGCCCTTGCTTTATCGATTGATGTAGCAATACAGGCACATTCTATCCCACTTTCCTCAAATATTTTTTAATCTCCTTTCTTTCTGCTGGACCTGTTTCAATCTCAATCCCGTGTTTATGTTTGGCCTGTGCTCTCGGTTCTATACCATCATATCCGTATTTTTTTTTGCTATCTCCAGCATCTCTGTGAGAGTTGCTTCCGGAGTTGTAAAACTCATAAACGCAAACTTCATTTTCCACCGCTTCTTTCCTGTCAAATGCGTGTCTGCCCGAATATTTTTTGAATCTGTCTGTCTATTATTATACAATATATGAAATTATTGTTAAATAGAATGGAGTTTAAATGTATTCTCTAGGACTGGATTTCGGGACCAATTCTCTCAGAGCGGTAGTTCTTGACCTTGAAAAGGGCATTGAAATAGCGGATGCTGTGTGTAACTATCCTTCAGGTGTTGACGGTGTCATCTTGGATGCAGGAAATCCGCATCTTGCAAGGCAGAATCCCTATGACTATCACATCTCTATGGAGAAGGTTATCAAAGATGTAGTAGAAAAGGCAAGGAGGAGGGAAAAGACGTTCAGCCAGGAAAAGATGATAGGCATAGGGGTTGATACCACGGGAAGTACTCCTTTACCTGTTGATGAGAATCTTATCCCACTCACTTTCCATAATGAGTTCAGGAGAAATAATAATGCCATGGCATACCTCTGGAAAGACCATACCTCTGCAGATGAAGCAGAAGAAATCACTGACCTTGCGGAAAAAATAAGACCTGAATATCTTGCGAGAATAGGTGGTGTATATTCCTCGGAATGGTTTTTCTCAAAACTTCTGCATCTTGCGAGGATAGACAGGAGAGTTTTTGACGCAACTGCGAGTTTTGTGGAACTTTGCGACTATATCCCTGCAGTTCTGTGCGGCAAAAATAGACCGGGTGAGGTGATAAGGAGTATATGTGCTGCAGGGCATAAGGCAATGTATAACGAAGATTGGGGCGGGCTTCCTGATGATGAATTTCTTTATAAACTGGACAGGTCATTCAAGGATATAAGAAAGAAGTTATATGAAAAGGCATACCCAGCAGGACAACCCGCGGGCTATTTATGTGAAGAATGGGCAAAGAAGACAGGACTTCTTCCAGGAATTCCCGTGAGTGTAGGGGCTTTTGATGCCCATATGGGAGCGGTTGGGGCAGGGGTTAAGCCGGGGGTTCTTGTAAAGGTTATTGGAACCTCCTCCTGTGATATGACAGTAGCACCTACAGGGAGAAAACTTCGGGATATCCCGGGCATATGCGGGATGGTTACTCATTCAATTATCCCTGGTTTTGTCGGTATTGAAGCAGGACAGTCCGGGGTTGGCGATATCTTTAACTGGTTTGTCAAGAGATTTGCACCTGCCGGTATTAGGGATCCTCACCGGCAGTATTCTCTTGCCGCTGCAAAGATAAAACCGGGGCAGACAGGACTTCTTGCGCTTGACTGGCACAATGGGAATCGGAACATCCTCGTTGACCAGAAACTGACAGGCCTTGTTCTGGGACTTACATTGAACACCTCTCCTGAAGAAATTTACAGAACCCTTATTGAGGCAACAGGATTTGGAGCAAGGATGATAATTGAAAGGATTGAGGAATACGGTGTTGAAATAAACGAAATAATTGCCACAGGAGGCATCCCTGATAAGAATCCGCTTCTAATGCAGATATATTCTGATATCACAGGCAGGGTTCTAAAGATAGCGGCTTCCCAGCAGACGTGTGCTGTTGGTGCAGCTGTTTTCGGTGCAATAGCGGCGGGAAAACAAAGAGGTGGTTTTGCTGATGTATTAGATGCCCAGAAAAAAGTGTGCAGGTTTAAAAAAATTGTTTACAGGCCGGACAAAAATAATAAAAAGGTATATGATAAGATTTACAGACTTTATAAAGGGATTCACGATGCCTTCGGAACGAAATCGGCAAATAAGAATTTATATTATGTTATGAAGGAACTGCTGAAGATAAAAGGAGAGGTTATTCCAGATGGATAGATTGAAAGAAGGTGTGTGGCAGGCAAACCTGTATCTCTGGAAAAACAGACTTGTTTATGGAACGCAGGGTAACGTCAGCGGGATAGACAGGGATAAGGGGAGGATTTACATAAAACCCAGTGGTGTTGCCTATGAACACCTCAAAAAAGAGATGATAGCAGAGGTTGATATTGATGGAAGTTCCACAGCCGGTAGCAAGATGAAACCTTCGGTTGATACCCCCCATCATATTTTTCTCTATAAGAACCTGCCAGAAATAGGGGGCGTATGTCATACGCACTCAAAGTTTATCACGGTTTTTTCAGTTCTGAACATCCCAGTGCCTGTTCTTACTACAGGGCATGCAGATGTATTCGGAAGAGAGATACCGGTAAGCAGGTATGTTGACAATGTTGGTGATAACATAGGTAAAGAGTTACTGAGGGTGTACCAGAAAACAGGATGCAATGCTATAATTCTTGGCAGGCATGGTTTATTCTCTATGGGTGAAACCCCTGAAAGAAGCGCGCTTTATGCACTGATGGCAGAGTATTGTGCAGAGGTCTCTTATTATGCCATTATGGCAGGGGAAAACATAGGCAGAAAGGTTCAGCCCATGGCTGATGAAGAAATTTCAAAGTGGTATGACCGCTACCATTCCGCTCGCTACGGACAGAAATGACAGGAGTTGTTATTCCAGATTGGTGTGGTGTTCTACCATATTTGATGTGGTAATCTTTTCTTTCTGCCTGTAATATTCCACAAGCGTTTCAAAGAAGACAAAAACCGACTGTTCAAAAAGTGAATTGCCGAACTGGATGGATTTTTTGACCGGGATAACTACCTGATAGTCTGATACCTGTGCAAGCGGATTGTCTTTTTTAGATGTTATGCATAAGACCTTTGCCTTGTTTTTTTTTGCTGCTCTTACAAGTTCCAGCAGTCTTGTTTTATCTCCTGAACAAGAGATTGCAACCAGAACATCACCTTTTTTTATGGCAGGGCAGATTGTTTCTCCGACAACGTAACTTTCCAGACCAAGATGCATAAGTCTCATAGCGAAACACCTGCTGATAAGACCGCTTCTTCCCGCTCCTGTCGTAAAAATCCTGCAGGCTCTTTTTAAAACTGAGGTTGTATCCCGGTAATAACGTTCTTCAATACCTTTTACCGTTTCCACCAGTTCCTCAATAATCTTATTTTCCATTTTTGTCGGATAAAATTCTGTGGATTATCTTAACCCTCCGATGTAGCCCGGGTTAGGCCAGGTGCTAACACTGCTCTTTCTAATCGCAGTTTCTTCGCCCATTCAAATCCTTTTCAGAGAAGAGAAACTGGGGGACTAGGATTTGAACCTAGACCCTCAGATCCAGAGTCTGATGTCCTACCATTAGACGATCCCCCATACATAGAAACTCAAAATCTCAAATACGAAATTCTAAAAGGAGGGCGGTTATTCTTTTTTCTGAAAGGTTATCCTGTACTCCTTTCCTTCCTTTTTAATCAACACATACCCTTCTCTCCCAAGCCAACCGAGACTCAACAGAACTATGTCTCTATCTCTTTTTATTGCCTTTGCGATTTTAGAGAGAGTTGCCTCTGTGTACTTTTCAAGATATTGCCAGATTTCGCCTGCCACGATACCTATCTCGGTTATCATTATATCTCCTTCGCCCCGCTTGCCAGTCTCTGGAGCCGGTGAATAGTGAAAAGTGTATGGTACCTATTGATTAGTTTTTAAAAGCATTTTGCTTATTACTAAACACCTATCACCTGCCACTCATTTCTATGGTCAGGGGCTGTGATTTTTCACTCACCCTGTAATTTTACTCTTTTTCTTCTTTTTTGTGAAGGGTTCCACATCTGGGACATTTTGATATACTTTCCGAGCGGCTATCTATGTAGGTATAAAAGCAGGTAGGACATTGCCAGAGAGAATTGTCCATATTTAAATCTTCAGTTGTTTTCTTTTTCCATTCAAAGACAATCCATATAAGTAGAATTAGAATACTGAGAGCGAGATAGATGGCCACTGCCAGCTCTATTTCTATCTGTATCATTATTTTAGTCTGAACCTGAAGGTTATGATACCCCATGCCTGTTTGTTGGTTGCAACAGGTTCAAACAGCCATTTTCTTAAGTTCTGCTCTGCGTACATATCAAGTTCCGGAAAACCGGATGAAGAAACAAGATTTGTAAGAGCAACTTTTCCATCAGGGTCAACCCAGAATTTTATCTGTATATTGCCTTCAATACCTTTTTCTTGCGCCCAGTCGGGATATTCTACCTTTTCCCTGTAAAGCAGACCTCTGCTTCCAGCAGGCCCTTCTATGTTAATATCAGGCAGGGTTCTCTGAAGATTTTGCTCCAGACTTTTGTGAGAAAAGATATCGGGTAATTGTATCTCAAATTCGGGTATCTCAAACCTTCGGGTTATCTGTGTAACAGGGACATTTTGTTGAGAACCTGCAAACTGTTCAACCGCGAATTTTAGTGCTTCTGGTTTCTTAAGAAGGGCAATTTTTTCGTCCTTGGTAAGTGCCTGAGGGATTTTCGGAACGGCTGTAACACGAGCAAGTTCAATTTTGGATTCGGGTATGGTAGAAGGCGGGAGCAGGGAGACCTCTATTGGTTTTGTCTCATGTCTGGGAATCGGCAGAACCAGAGAAAACAAAGAAATTCCTGCGATGTGAATTAATAAACTTACGGAAAAAGATTTAAAAAAAAGATATTTTTTTTGAGCCATTTTTAAAATTCAGGCATTGTCGCTATGGCAATTTTGTTTATCCCTGTTTTTCTTGCGGTATCCATAACTTTGACCACCACACCGTGTTCGGTTTTTTTATCTCCTTTTACTATCAAGGTTGTATGAGGGTTTGCAGAAACATCTCTCTGTAAAAATTTTTCAAGTTGCTCAAGCGTTATAGGTATATCTTTATAGAATATTACACCCTCTTGTGATATGCTGACTATGATTTCCTTTTCAGTAATTGTCTCCACAGTTTTTGCCTGCGGCAGGTTTATTTTTATACCTGGCTGCATTATAAAACTGGAGGTCAGCATGAAATATATCAATTGTTGAAAGACAACATCTATCAAAGGCGCGAGGTTAAGTTCTCCCTTAATAATGGAATAGTGTCTGGGAAACTTCATTTTATTCTTCCTCCTCCGATTTTAAGAGAAACAGTATCTCAATAAGTTTTGTCGCACTTTTTTCCATCTGCAGGATAATACCATTTACCCGGCTTACAAAATAGTTATAAGCCAGGTAGGCCGGTATGGCAACAATAAGTCCTGCAACTGTGGTTACAAGTGCTTCCCATATTCCACCTGCTAATTCTCCGGGGTTAACGAGTCCAGACCGTGCTTCTATAACCATAAATGCCTTTATTAATCCCGTAACTGTACCCAGAAGTCCGAGCAGAGGAGATATGGTTGCTATGGTTGCCAGGATGCCCAGATATTTTTCAAGGTTTGGTATTTCATGACTTGCCGCATCATCTATGGCCTCTTTTATTTCTTCCCTGCTTCTGTCCGATTTCAGAAGGCCGGCTTTTATTATCCGTGGTACCGGCTTATCTTTCTCTGAGCACAGTTCCAACAATTCTTTTATTTTTCTTCTCTTAAGGCGTTCCTCTATTTCTCTTAAGAATTTCTCATTGTCTATTTCGGCATTCCTCAATGAAAGTAATCTTTCAATAATAATACCGAGCGTCAATACACCAGCCAGAATAATTGGAATCATTATCAGTCCGCCCTTTATAACAAAGTTCCATAAACTCATTTTTCCCCCAAATTTTCCTTGCCTTCTTTGGCAAAGGGATAAGTGTTGTTATTAAAAAAGCATCTTCAAGTAGGAAACAACCTTTCTGTTTTCAGCAGGATACCCAGGGATGATTGAATACTCTCTGTCAAGCAGGTTTTCTATGCTTATCCCCCACTCAATTTTACCATATGACATTTTCAATTCTGCATTAAATATAGTGTCACTGCCAGTTCTTATTTTTGAGAAAGTTCTTTCTCCAATATAAGATGACCAGAGTTTAAAGGATAACGAGTCATATGATAAAATTATACCGGAAGTAAATACCTCTTCCGGATAAAAATCTATTTTTCTATCTTTAAAGATTTTTTCTCCTTTCAGGAATATGCTCAGGTTGTCAGAAAAATTTTGTTTGAAGTGCATTCCTAAAGAAGTCTCCCAGCATTGTTCCTGATAGGGTTCCAGAAAGCCGTTGTCGTCAGAATCTACCCATGTATAAAAACTATCCCTGTAGGTTTGAACTATGTCAAAATCAAATTTGGTATTTTCAAGTTCTCTGGTGAAAGAAATATTAAGTTTATACTCTTCTTCCGGAGCAAGGTTGTATCTTACAAGTTCTTTGTAATTGGTAAACATAATGTCTTCAAATAGATTGGGGATTTTGTAAAAACTGGAGATGCCAAATGAAGCATTATCGTTAATGCGATAATTCATCTCAGGAAGAATTCTGACTCCATATCCCTCAATTATTTTCGCTTCACCGCCGAGTTTCAAGTTCCCTTTTTCTACAAGCACAGCCTGTGAAAAGGAAGATGTTGAGGTTTCATTAAAAACATCCTGTTTTTCCAATTCGGTTTCAAAGGTAAAAGGCAGGTTGTTAAAAAAGAGATTTATCACCAGGAAATTTGCTGAAGTATCATCAATACTGTAAAAAGAGTGGCTTAGGGAAGGGGTGAATACCGGTTCCTTTAGATAGGAAAAGGTATTTTTTATTGAAAAGGAGTCCCTGTTGAGGTCCAGCGGATTTGAATCTTTACCCGGCAGTCCGAGACCAACACTTTTGAAATCCATAGAAAATTTATCAGAAGACGGTTTTTCCCTGTGGAAGACCAGCCCTGTTTTTTGCTCATCTCCGTTTGTTCTGTAACCCCCGGTAAAAGAGTTCTCAAACAGAACAGAATAGTTGGTATTCTGTTCTGTTGTACGATGATAAAAAAAACTGCTCTGTATGAGTTCATAACTTCCTGCAGAAATGTAAAAATATCCTTCCTCAGGTGGCTTTTTCTGCTGCATCTCTGCTGAAGATGGTATTTTCCCCTGCAGTTGTTCTACAGAGATTGTAATTTCAGGAAATGAAACCTCAAAATCCGGTGCAGGTCTTATGAATATTGATGATTTTTTGATTAGGAGGTCTTCCCCTATAATTTTTTCATCAGGCAGTTTTATATCCTGCGAGAATCCACAGTGGATTACAACGATGGAAATAAACAGGAAAAGGTACCATTTTCTCATTTTTTTAAGCGTTTCAGTTCTTCTTCGGCTATTTTATTCCATTCTTTGAATCCCGGATAAAAGGCCAGTATCTTAAGGAAACTTTCCTGCGCCTTTTCTATCTCCCCCTTATATTCATAAATCTTGGCAAGGTAGTATGTAACTTCAACCATTTCGGCAGGGTTTGTGCTCTTTGTTTTCTCAAGGACCTCTTGAGATTTTTTAAAATCTTTCAAGAGATACAGGATTTTCCCGTAAAGAAACATGATGGTTTCATCTTCAGCACCAGAGGCAAAGAATTTTTCGCATATCTGTGCCCCTTCGTTAAGTTTTTCCTGCTTTAAAAGACTTTCCACAAGCATATGACAGGCCACTGTATAGAAAGAACTTTTCGGAAATTCTGTTATAAGTTGCTTTAGGTACCTTTCTGCGTTTGCATAGTCCCTGCCTTCATAGTGTTTTTTGCCTGTGAAGAAAAGTATTTCGTGTACAAACTGACTGTGAGGGAACTCCGCAAGAAGTTTATTCCAGGTTTCAAAGGAATCCTGATGTAATTGTTTAATGTAATAGGTGTACCCAAGTCCAAAATAGCCTTTCTCTTTTATCTCTTCGCTGGCAGGTAAATTCAGTGTTTTTTTAAAATATTCAATTGAGTCTTCAAGTTTGTTCAGGTTGAAATCGACAAAACCCAGTTTGAGATAAACCTCGGGAAGGTCTTTATACCCGGGGAAAAGTTCGGTTATTTCCCTCAGATATTTTTCTGAATCGCTCCATTTTTCCTGAAGCATCTCTATACTTGCCAGTTCATTCAGTATTTTGAAATTCAGTTCATATTCACCGGTTCCTTTCGCCCTCTCTAAAATCTCTTCTGCCTTTGCAAGGTTCCCTTTCCTTTTTTCAAGAAGGGATAATTGATAGTAAGCCCAGGCACTGTACAAAGTATCAGGAAATTCTTCAACCACTTTCTTATAAAAATACTCTGAGGATGCGTATTCTTTTATATTGAAAAAGCAATCCCCGAGTTTAAGATTAATATCTGCAAGTATTTCTCTGTTTTCTATGAGAGAGGAGAGTGAAGATGCCTGCTTGAATAGGTCTGATGCTTTAATGAAATTGTTTTCCTGATAGAAAATAAGCCCCTGATAATAAAAAACTTCTGGCAGATACCCTGATGTTTTGAAATTAGAACTGAATATATCCAGCAGGGCTTTACTTTCTTTCAGAGAGCCTTGATTGAAAAGAGAAACCGCCCTGGAAAATGCTGACTGTTCAATCTGGCTTTCAAGAAAAGTATCTGCTGAAAACTTTTTTCTGTATTCAGAATACAAAGATATAGCGGTATCTATTTTTTCTATTTTAAGATTTGCAAGTATGAGATAGGAGGTAGCGTCCTTTAGAATTTCCGATTCTGGAAAGCGGCTTCTTATGAAGGTCAATCTTTCAATTGCACCTTCTACATCCTTCAGATGTAAGAGATTTACAGCGGATAGAAGATAGGCATAATCAAGATTATCTGCACCTGGATTTTCCTTGATGTATTTTTCAATCTGTGTATTGGAAAGTGAATACAGGCCTCTTTTATGTGCTTCATATGCCATCTGCAGGTGACCAGT
Organism: Vermiphilus sp.; assembly: GCA_020722825.1. Classification (GTDB taxonomy): domain Bacteria; phylum Ratteibacteria; class UBA8468; order B48-G9; family JAFGKM01; genus JAFGKM01. The sequence continues at coordinate 3,074 of DYKC01000004.1, read as the reverse complement.
TATGTTTTCTGCCCCAGCATATGAAAGCAAAACCAGAAAGTGTAAAACTATTGTCCACCGTTTATGGCACATAAGATAAAATTAGACACAATCCACTCTCGCTCCATTTTAACCACAAACTGGTATAAAGAGAACCACTGCTTTAAATGAAAAATCAGTCAGATGTGAAAGGGTAAGAAGTCCGATGCAAAAGGGTAAACCATTGTGACTTTCTCTACCCTTTCACCCGTGTTAGTCTGAGCAGTATTCGGTTAAAGGAATGAAGATTCTAATATCTCCATTCCGGTAGCCGTATAGGTCTTATATTTTTATTTTAGATACATTTGCCGCCTGAAGTCCTTTGTCACTTGATACTACGTCAAATTCAACGGTATCACCTTCTTGAAGTGAACGATATCCCTCTCCCGTAATAGCAGAGTAATGGACAAAGACATCTTCGCCGCCTTCTCTTTCAATAAAGCCGTAACCTTTGGCATTATTGAACCACTTTACTTTGCCTTTTTCTTTTGCCACTTTACTCCCTCCTTTCTTACACCCCTTAAATTCCAGAATCCCTTATGCCCTTTTCGGATTTATGAAATTGCGGGGGGTAATGATAACGAAAATATAATACTCCTATTTAGCAGTTGATTGAGATTGTTTGCTACTAGGATGGAAATCAAAAGTTGCAGTGCACCCTCCTACCATAAATAATAAACCTACCACCAAACACAACACAATCCAAAACACTTTCATTTTTTCCTCAACGCTATAAATATACAACACCTTACAAATTCTGTCAAATTTATTTTTCCCAGGGTCTTTCTTTCTGGCCCCATTCCTCACAAAACCTACGGTAAATCTTATATGCCAACCTAGCGTCTGCTTCGGCTCTGTGAAGTCCGCTGGTATCCAGGTTGTAATGAGCGGCTATGCATGATAAAGAATTTTTAGGAAAATTAAAGAAATTTCTTGCTATGGCAAGGGTGTCTATAACTTTTATTTCCGGGAACCGAATTTTGCATATCTTAAATTCCTCCTGAAGAAATGATATGTCAAAATCAGCATTATGTACTACAAGTGTTCTCCTATTAGTGAGGCCATATACTTTTCTGGCAATATCCCTGAAACGGGGAGCATCTTTAACCATCTCCTTGGTTATGCCATTTATTGAAAAAACCTCTGGAGGGATTTCTCTTTCAGGGTTTACGAAAGTGACGAATTTCTCTATAATATCCCCGCTATCTGCTATCCTGAGAAGGGCAATCTCTATTATTCTGTTTCCTTCCGCCACCTTAAGCCCTGTAGTTTCTACATCCAGGGCAACAAGTTCCTGCATATCCACCATTTTCTTCTATTATCCGACGAGTTTGGTATATTTTTCCGGGTCCTTCTCAAACTTCTCTTTGCATGCAGGACTGCAGAAATAGTATTCTTTCCCGTCTTTTTCCACTTTGTTTTTCGTCTCTTTTTTCAGCCATACCCGGCATACAGGGTCCTTGTATATTTTCTTAGTCATAATATCTATCTGCCTCCATAATAATGTTAAATGATATCATGCTTCTTCATCTTCCGCAAATTTTTATTTTACACGTATATGATTGGAGAAAACCCAGGGTTTGTTTTGAATCCTTGCTTCAACCCTGTAAACCCCGGATTTTTCCGGTACAAATCTTTTGAAATCTGTTTCCTTTTCCCAGAGAGTATGTCCGTTGAAGACAACCCTTGTCTTTGCTTTCACAGGGCTTTTGACAATGAAAGGGGTGTTAACTGGCACAGTATCGCCAATAAAGAATCTTTCATCTTCTGTCCCGAAGTAAAAGCCGTAACTTTTCACAAGAAGGTCATTTGCAAAAAAAAGGGTTCCGTTTCTTAATCCGGCAAGAATTTTTTTCTTATCTTCCAGCGTGTCGCCTGTCAACGGGTCTCTCAACAAAATGTGGTTTCTCAATGCTTTGAAAACATTGCGGTATGCAAAACTTCTTTTTACATCAAAGAGACCGAAAAGAAGAGGAAGAGGGTGAATGTCCAGTCCGGCTATTCCTACCACCTTTCGCTTCAGTGAAAGAGCATCCCATCTGTCAAGGATTGAGGAACTGGGCCCCTCCAGGTTTTGGGGGAAGCCGAGATATCTAACAGGTAGATTGTAGAGCCTGGTTGATTTCGCCCAGTCAAAAAGCATGGACCATATCTCAATGCCGGTAAATCCTTCCATATCCCAGTCTTCCCAGAAATATTCCTTTTTCAGTAGAAATAATTTATGGGATCCTTCAGGATGGGGAATAAAAGAAATACAGTTTTCATTCGTGGCTTCAGAAAGCACAAGGGCGGTTTCCTCTTTGTTCCCGTACCATTTACTGCCGCCGATTACCAGAAGGTGGTTCTGTTTATTTTTGTCATCAGTCTCTTCTCCGTTAATGATGAGAGTTTTTCCAAAGTATCTTTCATTTGAGAAGGTTTTTTCATATCTGAAAAGGTTCTTTTTTGGTGTATGACTGTTGATAACAATGAAATCCAGGTCTGCAGCATTACCTTCTTCCCCAATGGATTCAAATGTCTCCTGCAGTTTTTGTAAAGGGTAGTGGATGTGTATGCATCCGCAGATTTCTATATATTTTGACATAAAGATATTTTTCAAGTATTATACCACATAATTTGGCCCCATCGTCTAGAGGCCTAGGACAGGTGGTTCTCAGCCATCAGACACGGGTTCGATTCCCGTTGGGGCTATAAATACTCAGTCAACCCCGTTCCGGCAGAGACAAAATAATCCGCCCTCTCCATTCCCATCAGTTTCAGATTGCAAGTAAACTGGGAACTCCAACTGCCTACCGCTAGATAGGTCTATCTCTAATAATTGCCAAAATTTCATCATTTTCGCCCTGAAAAGTGGTCCAGTTTTTCCCGACCATTATATAGTATCTTTTATAAATTTCGGTTGTCTTTTGTTCAACATCATTTGGCATCTCAAAATACCTCCCATAATTTAAAATTCTTTTAACTGTTCATTCAAAATGTTTTTTATATTATTCCCTAAATCGGTAATGTCTTAAAATGTCTGGAAAGAGATAATGGTGTGAGGTATCCTATTAACA
>DYKC01000003.1:21260-22515 GCA_020722825.1 Vermiphilus sp. | reverse complement strand
TACCTTGGAATTGGCTGGGACACTTCTTTCGGCAAAGGGAAACAGTTCGGTTTTATTGTTGACCTTGGGGCAGTCTACCAGGGTTCGCCGAAGGTACGCCTCACTGGTACTTCGTCAGAACCGGGATTTAATGATAACCTTGCTAAGGAAGAAAAACAGCTGAAGGATGCACTGGAGGATTTCAAGTTCTGGCCTGTAGTATCCATTGGATTTATATACAGGTTTTAAAGAGGTAATACGAAAAAAAACTTGACAAAAAAATATAGTGGTGTAAAATATACAGGACTGTTAAAAATCAGTAGGTCTTGACAAATTATTTGTAAGGGGTACAATATTTATGATTAACCCGTTGTGCTCTGGTTTAATAGAGCCGAAAGGGAGGTGAAAAAACGAGAAAGGCAGGGACCTGAGACAAAAGGCAACGGATAGGCAGTAGTGGTAAAGAAGTAAAGAAGAAACGACGTGACGTATGATTACGTTGCGGCGGATGAGTATAGATAACTAAAAGGAGATTTACAATGAGTAGAATAATGAAGATAGTGGCTGTCGTTGCTGTATTTGCAATGACGGTCCCGGTGTTCTCCGCCGTTGAGAATGTTAAGGTAGGCGGAGACCTGACGATGTATGGTGTAAGAAGAGTAAATATGGGTCCTGTGTATCCTCAAGGAGAATCAGCAGACCTCTTCCAGACATCAGCAAGGGTCTATGTGCAGGCAGAACTTACCGACAACGTGGAAGGGATGGTCAGGCTGATCAATGAAAGAGTATGGGCTAGTGAGCAGGATGGTAATGTCACGGACATTAATTTGGACCTGGCATACATCAAGGTATCTGACCTGTTGACACCTGGACTGGCACTGACTGTTGGAAGACAGGAGATACAGTTCGGTGAAGGCCTGGTAGTTGGTAGTGCCTATCTCCCGAATAATTATCCGGGACCAGTACTAGCAAGCGACCTTGGGCTGCAGAAGGCGTTTGATGCAGTCAGGGTTGACTATGCATCAGAGGCAGCGCCTGTTGATGTAACCGCGTTCATGGCGAAGGTTTCTGAGGTATTTAATAACAGTGACGAGAACCTTTATGGTTTGAACCTCGGCTATGACATCCAGGATAATGCCCGCGTGGAAGGGTACTATGTCAGAAAGCAGAATATGTCTGATATAAATGAGAATGTAACAACTGTGGGCATCAGGGCAACAGGGAAGGTTGCAGAAGTCGGACTGAAGGGTGAGCTTGCAAAGCAGTTCGGTAAAAC
>DYKC01000003.1:0-21160 GCA_020722825.1 Vermiphilus sp. | reverse complement strand
GACTATACTGAGGACCTTTCCCTTGGTCTGCAGTATGGTGTGTTGTTCCGCGGCGACTACCTGAAGGCACCGGCACCTGGACCTGATTTTAAGAAAGACCCGTGGCAGTTGATTGCTTCCATGAAACTTGCCTTCTAAAGAAACGTAACTGCTACTAAGTAGTTTGAGGGGGGCTCAGAAATGGGCCCCCCTCTCTTTTTTTGTGGCATTCATCCCACTATGATTGAAAACCGGCGGGGAAAGTGGTATTATCAGGTTATGGATAAAGATATTCAATATTTGGTCAGGAATGCCCTGCGGGAGGACATAGGCAGGGGTGATGTAACCTCAAGGTTTCTGTTTGATGAAAATTTTGAGGTTAAGGCGGTTCTTACTGCAAAGGAAAGCGGCATCATCTGCGGCATAGATATTTTTAAATCAGTTTTTTTAAGCCTATCTCCTGATTTTACATTCCGTTTCAGCATCAGGGATGGGGCGAATGTGGATAAAAACCTACTGGTTGCTGAGATAAAAGGTCCTGTAAAAGAGATGCTTGCAGGAGAGCGCACCGCCCTGAATTTTCTCCAGAGACTTTCAGGCATTGCAACGCTTACCAAAAAGTTTGTTGAAAGAGCAGGGAAGGTTGATGTATACGATACCCGCAAAACAACGCCTCTTTTCAGGCACCTTGAAAAATATGCTGTAAAAACCGGTGGCGGCAGAAATCATAGATTTGGTCTTTATGATATGGTTCTGATAAAGGACAACCACATCTCTGCCTATATGCAGGAAAAGAAGATGAAGGATAGGGTAAAAGCAATAGGAAAGGTTGTAAAAATGGCAGTGGAAAAGGCAAAGGGACAATCCCCACTTGCTCCCCCCTTTTCAAAAAAGGGTGGTGGGGGGATTAAGGTGGAGGTGGAGGTGGAGAATTTTGAAGAGGCAAAAGAAGGGTTTCTTGCAGGTGCAGATATAATAATGTTTGATAATGCAGATGTGAAGGAACTGGGAAGGTTTGTGGATTTTCTCGGGGACAGAAGAAGAGATGTTGTTATTGAGTGGTCGGGCAACGTTGATTTGAAGACCATTGAAGGTATAAGAAAACTGCCTGTGGACAGGGTCTCTGCCGGGATACTCACCCACTCGGCAAAGGCACTGGATTTCTCCCTTAAAATCAAGATGGAATAATTTATGAGGGATGGTCTTTTTAGGTTTCGTTAATTGGGAGATATAACATATCACGCAGGCTAAAGTTTGCGGCTACCAGTGAAGGAGAAAGAGAATATTATGTACATAGACACACACTGCCACCTTGATTTTCCCGAGTTTGATGCTGACAGGGAAGAGGTGATTGAAAGGTCCATAAGGGAAGGGCTGGACGGTATTATAAACATAGGCACGGGGATTGAGTCAAGTAAAAGGGGTATAGAACTTTCTGAAAGATATAACCTTGTGCATCCTGTCGTGGGGATACATCCCGCCAATGTGAATGACCTTTCTCTATCTGATGTAAAACGGATTGAGGAACTTGCAGGTGATGAAAAGGTTGTGGGTATCGGAGAGATAGGCCTGGACTTTCACTACGGCAGGGAGTATGAGGAGAAGCAGAAGGATTTTTTCAGGGCGCATATAGAGATTGCTGTTAGATTAAGACTGCCATTGATAATACATCAGAGGGAGAGTCGCGATGAGGTAATTGAAATACTTGAGAAAAGTGTTTTACCTGAAAAAGTGGTCTTCCATTGTTTCGGAGGAGACAGGGTACTTGCTGACTATTGCAGGAGAAAAGGGTTTTATATTTCGTTTACGGGGATAGTTACGTTTAAGAAAGCGGATGATGTGAGAATGATTGCTGGAGAGTTTCCACTGGATAGAATAATGGCTGAGACAGATGCTCCTTATCTCGCACCTGTACCTTTCAGAGGCAAGAGAAACGACCCGTCAAAGGTGCGTTATGTGGTTGAGACGATAGCCTCTGTCAGGGGTATGGAACTGCAGGACTGCGCACGGCAGATATTACATAACTCCCGCAGATTCTTCAATATTTGAAATGAAAGCGGCGGTTAAGACGTTCGGGTGCAAGGTGAACCAGTATGAGAGCCAGTTGATACGGGAGAATCTTGAGAAGAAGGGATATACCCTGTCCCAGGACGGAAAGGCAGATGTGGTTGTTGTAAATACGTGCTGTGTAACCGGAAAGGCGGAAAAGGAGGCGAGGTCTTTCATAAGAAAGGCAGTTGCTAGTGGTAAGCGTGTGCTGGTGACCGGCTGTGCGGTAAGGAAACAGAATAGTTTTGTTGACAGTTTTTCCCCCTACGTTGAGGTCTATCCTGATAAGAATGACCTGCTCCTGTCAGGTTTGAGGACCATCAGCAGGTTTGACAACCATACAAGGGCATTTGTAAAAATAGAGGATGGCTGTGAGAACTTTTGCACCTTCTGCATCATACCTCTGGTGAGGGGCAGGGTAAGAAGCCGCCCTGAGGCAGAGGTTGTTGACGAGGTCAGGCAACTGGCAGCCAACGGCTATAAGGAGGTTGTTTTAACAGGTATTGACCTCGGTGCCTACGGAAGGGATACGGGCGAGAGTCTTCTATCCCTTATGGAGAAAATGAGGTCCATAGAAGGATTGCAGAGGCTACGTTTAAGTTCCATAGAGGTCTTCCACCTTAAGGATGAACTGACGCAGCGTCTTCTTGACAATGAAATGTTCTGTAGACATTTACATATCCCACTTCAGAGCGGCTCTGACAGAATACTTAAGATGATGGGCAGGGGTTACACCATTTCAGAATACCTAAAGAAGATAGAGAATATAAGGAAGCAGGACAGAACCGGACGGTTTATGTTTACGACAGACGTTATGGTTGGTTTCCCCGGTGAAGATGGAGAAGATTTCAATCTGACCTGTAAGGTGCTGGAAGAAATAGGGTTTTTGAGGGTGCATATCTTCAGGTATTCAAGGAGGGAAGGAACCGCTGCCTGCTTGCTGGACCGACAGGTACCGGAAAAGGTGAAAAAAGAAAGAGAGGGGCAACTGGCAGATGCAGTTAAAAAGATGTGCTATAATGTAAAAAAGGGATTTGCCGGCAGGTCTCTTGAGGTGCTTGTTGAAAAAGAGACAGAAGGCGGATGGGAAGGATATTCTTCGGAATATATCCCTGTAGCGTTTTCAGGCGGGAAAGACCTTCTGAATAAAATCGTAAACGTAACTGGTAAAGAGGTTGTTAAAGAAGGTTTGGTGATAGGCACGAGGGAAGGGTAAGGGGAGGTTATTAAAATGGATATAAGAGAAGTTGTAGAGACAGTTGTGGGTCTGCTCTTCGTTATCGGTGGAGCATATTTCACATTTAAACCTAAACTTAATTACCAGAAGGAGAGTACCTCTGACCTGTTTGCCATAGTGGGTATCATTCTGATGATTGTGGGCGTGGTACTGCTGTTCTCTCCACTGTTAAGGTAGATAAACAACCTGTTACGGTTATCTTGAAGAGGGCATAATAAGGTTTAGTGCTTCAGTCCTTGTTCTGAAATCCCTAAGGAATATACCGCGCATTGCAGAGGTGACTATTTTTGTGCCGGGTTTTCTTATGCCCCGCATCTCGATGCACAAATGTTCTGCTTCAATGACTACCATTGTTCCCTGCGGAGTTAGAACCTTCATTATGGTATCTGCCAGTTGATTGGTCATCCTTTCCTGTAGTTGTATTCTCCTGGAAAAGACCTCCACCAGGCGTGCAATCTTGCTTATGCCCACAACCCTCTGGTTATCAGGCAGGTATGCTATATGAGTTTTTCCATAAAAGGGCAGGAGATGGTGTTCACAGAGGGAGAAGAAGGGGATGTCTTTTACAAGTACCAGTTCGTTGTGGTCTTCTTTAAATACCTTGCCGAGAATTTTTTCGGGGTCTTCTTCTAATCCCCCGCATATTTCAGCACACATACGCGCTACCCTCTTTGGAGTCTCCCGTATTCCTCTCCTGTTTGGGTTTTCACCGATTGCCTCAATAATCATTCTGACTGCGTTTTCTATCTTCTTCTGGTCCATTACCCTTTTTCTCCTTTTTCCTCATCTTTTGTTCCGCTTTCCTCGGGGTAGAGGGAAGGAGCAGAGGGTGAAGGTATCTCCCACAGGGAAGGCTGAGCCGGTGTTTTCAGTCCAAGTATCTCATCTATCTCTTCTGAGTTAAGAGTCTCCCTTTTCAGAAGTTCTGATGCGAGTTGTTCAAGTTTATCTCGCTGTTCAGTCAGCATCTTCTCTGCTCTCTTTTCTGCTTCTTCAAGTATCCTGCGGATTTCACTGTCTATCTCTCTGGTGGTTTCTTCACTGTATTCTCTCTGCTGTACAAGGTCTCTCCCCAGAAAAACGGCTTCGTTGTGGTGATAACTTACCGGTCCAAGATTTTCACTCATACCCCATTCGCATATCATCCTTCGGGTTATCTCCGTAGCCACCTTAAGATCGTTTTCTCCTCCGGTAAATATCTTTTTGAAAACAATCTTTTCAGCGGCTCTGCCTGCCATCAATGCACAGATGGAGTTTTTGTAGTAGGTGTCACTTTCAATAAAACTGTCTTTTTCCGGTAGTATGTGGGTTACCCCGAGAGCCTGACCTCTCGGTATAATGGTGACTTTGTGCACAGGATAAACCTCAGGAAGTTGTTTCTGTACGAGGGTATGACCGGCTTCATGGTATGCGATAATCTTTTTTTCTTCCTCGCTTATGACAAGACTTCTTCTTTCAACGCCCATAAGGACCTTGTCCTTTGCTTCTTCAAAATCCTCCATATCTATTTTGTCTTTTCCCTTTCTTGCCGCAAGTAAGGCTGCTTCATTGGTAAGGTTCTCCAGATTTGCTCCTGATAGTCCCGCGGTTGCCCGTGCCAGCGTTTTTATATCCACCGAGTCTGCAAGGGGCTTTTTTCTCATATGCACTGTGAGAATCTCCTCGCGTGCCTTTATATCCGGAAGTGTAACTACAATGGTTCTGTCAAACCTGCCCGGTCTGGTAAGTGCCGGGTCAAGCACATCGGGTCTGTTTGTTGCCGCCATTACGATAACCCCTGTTTCGGTCTGGAAACCGTCCATCTGAACGAGCAACTGGTTAAGGGTCTGTTCTCTTTCGTCATGTCCTCCGCCAAGACCCGCAAATCGCTGGCGCCCCACGGCATCCAGTTCGTCAATAAAAATTATGCAGGGGCTCAGTTTCAGTGCCTGTCTGAACAAATCCCGTACCCTGCTGGCCCCGACACCGACAAACATCTCAACAAAGTCAGAACCGCTCATGCTGAGAAAGGGCACATTTGCCTCGCCTGCAACAGCCTTTGCAAGAAGGGTCTTTCCTGTGCCGGGGGGTCCTATGAGCAGAACGCCTTTGGGGATTTTACCGCCTAACTTCTGAAATTTTTTTGGTTCTTTTAAAAACTGGATAATCTCCTGCAGTTCCTCCTTGGCTTCTTTACATCCTGCTACGTCGTTAAATGTGACGCGGTTTCTCTGGTCAGGCATTATAGGACGGCTCTTGGTAAAAGCCATTACCCTGTTTCCTTCTGAGGACATCTGCCTGAATATGAGGAACCATATCAGCAGAAAGATGAGCAGTATAGGTATTGTGGAGCCCAGTATGTTAGTCCAGATGTTGGAGGAAGGTTCTACCTTGAAATCAATCTTGTTTTCCCGCAGGATGTTAAATAACTCCGGGTCATCCGGCGCATATGTTGAAAACCTGGTTCCGTTCTTCAATGTGCCGGATACATAATTCCCTTTTAATATAAGGGTTCCGGATATGTTGTTTCCTTTTATTTCTGTCAACAACTGGCTGTAAATTATCTCCTTCTTCTTCCCCTCAAAGCCCGAAAAATGCGCAAGAGATATGAGAATAATGCCGGCTATTATCCAGAACAGGAGTCCCTTGAACAGATTATTTCTCGGTAGCGGCTGTTTTTTCTTTTTGTTTTTTGAGTTGTTATTTGCCATTCTTTTCCACCTTCTTTTGTTTTTTCAGGCAAATGTATATTAGTTTTTTCTGTTTCTGCTGTCAAGAAATGCCGTTACTTCCTTTTCAATCTCGTACAGGTCAAACCGCAGGTTATGGAAGATAATGGACGCTTCCAGCACCGTTGTTTTGGAATATTCCTCAAGAGTCCTCAGTGCCTCACCGGTTCTCATAAAATTTCTCTCTATAACCTGGCGTACGGTCTCTCTTTTTCTGTTGTCAAAATCCCTGCCGATATCATATGCAGAATCGCGTTCTTTCTTCAGAGAGGAGAACCCGAATTTTTTTCCCACGACATCAGAAAGTGAATGCCGTATTTTTTTGAGTCTGCGGACGTATTCTTTGTTGGTATCGTAGTAAAAACGCAACCCGTCTTCTATTACACGCAGTCCTTCTCTGGCTCTGTTGAAGTTGGCGTCTATTATGCGTAATGTCTTTTTCATCGCTATAGGGAGATAGTTGTTAGATTAGAAAAGAGAGTCTTCAACGAGAGAACACAGAATGTGTATTATGAGACAGTGTGCCTCCTGTATCCTGGGAGTTTGTCCGGATGGAACGGAGATTTCAATATCTGCCTTTTTTGACAGAGGGTTTGGTGCTTTACCTGTTAGAGAGATAACCTTAACCCCCATTTTTTTTGCTGTTTCTGCGGCTGCGAGGATATTTTTAGACCTTCCTGAAGTGGAGATACATACAAGAACATCGCCTTTTTTACCGAGTCCTTCAATCAGTCTTGAAAAAACCCTGTCAAATGAGTAGTCGTTGCCTATGCTGGTTATTTCTGATGTGTTTGTGGTAAGAGAAACGAATCCGAGAGGCTTCCGTTCTTTGAGAAACCTTCCTGTCATCTCAGCCGCCCAGTGCTGACAGTCTGCGGCGCTTCCTCCGTTTCCGCAAAGGTAAACCTTTTTATCTTCCTTCAGCGTGTCAATGAGCAATGCTGACGCCTGCAGTATTTTTTTCATAAATGTCTCATTCGTCAGTAATTCTTTCGTACGTATACTCTCGTCTATCTGCCTGCGGACAATCTCTACTGTCTTTTCGTCTCTATTCTTCATACAGTTCATCTTTTTCTTCTTCTTTCATTCCATCCGTTTTTATCTTTTCTACGTCTGCCTTAATGCCTGTTACAAAAACCTCAATATTGGATATCCTGTCCACACCTACTGCATCCTGCAGATACTCTTTGGTGAGTTCCTGCACATTTGAACAGGTTTCGGGGATGTTAATATTAGCAAAAAGTTTAAGAGTTATTCTGGCTTCAAGCCCTCTGGATGAGAGCCCTGTTTTCACCCTTAAAGACCTTATGCCCGGCATCTGCTTTTTGAGCATTGAGTTTATGTAGTCTTCTATCGCCCTCAGAGATATTTTTATCTTGCCTCCGGGGTTATCAAAGGAAACAACTTTTGTTCTGTAGATATAATCAAACCAGTTTACAATCCAGACAATCCCCGTTATCACAAGAAGCATACCTATAATCCCAAATGCCGAGAGGTTATCATTAATATACTGAGCCGATTTTTCCAGGCATTCTTTCCCACCGCTTGCCCATACCGTCAGAAAGAAAAAAGCGAGAAAGATGCCGGCTATTATGTAAAGCATCCCTACAATTCTGCTCCATATCTTCATTTTTGCCTCCTTTGTCCCGAATCCTCTTGAAAAACGTTAGATGGGAACTTACATCCGGTGTAGGTTGATATACAGTAGGCAGTCTGCATTATCAAGAACCAAGTTCATATATATCTATTGTTATTTCTTCGCCTCTAATGAGGCTATAACCTATTACCTAATTTTAACCTTTTCCTTTCAAAAAAGCAACCATGAAGATTATCTGGGGATGTAGGTTTTGCCTGGGAGTTCTATTATAAGGTTCTTGATGGTGAGTGACAGGAGCGTCTGAAAAAGTTTTGTTTGCTCCATTCCGACATTTGCAAGCAGTTCGTCAATCGTCTGCCTGCCGCTTGCTTTTATGGATTTGAATACAATTTCCTCCTCCCCTGTAAGAGCCGTTGAAGGCATCTTTTCTGTTTTTGCATACTTTTTTATTTCAAGGTTAAGTCCGCTTATAATTTCTTCAACGTTTTCAACCAGCGATGCACCTTCTTTCAGCAGTTGATTGGTTCCTTTTGAGGAGAGCATGTCCACCCTGCCGGGTAGAGCAAAAACCTCGCGTCCCTGGTCAGCCGCAAGATGGGCTGTTATCAAAGCACCGCTTTTTTGGCCTGCTTCAACCACAAGGACACCTCTGGAAAGTCCGGAGATAATCCTGTTTCTTCTCGGGAAGTTCTGCGGCTGCGGGGGTATTTCAGAGTTAAATTCGGTTATTACGGCTCCGCACATAGAGATTTTCTCTGCAAGTTTTTTGTTTTCCCGGGGATAGCAATGTTTGAACCCGCAGCCGGTTACCGCTACAGTCTTCCCTCCTGCTTTCAACGCTCCCCTGTGCGCTGCGGTATCAATTCCCCTTGCCATCCCGCTTATGATGACAAACCCATAGTATGAAAGTTCCGCAGCAAATTTTTCCGCCATCTTAAGTCCATAAACCGACGGGTTGCGTGTTCCCACTATTGCGAAGGGGATTCCGTCAGCAGGCAGGGTGCCTTTCACAAATAGAACAAGCGGAGGGTCAAAGGTCTGTTTTAACAGAGCAGGGTAGTTACTGTCTTGTATTGTGATGACCGATATGCCATTTCGCTGGCAGAAGTCAAGTTCTTTCTGCCATGGCAGGTGTTCCCACCCTTCAATTTTGGCGGCAGATTTTTGGGGTACTCCGGCATCCTTCAGTTCGGAAATAGACAGGGCAAAGACTTTTTCAATGCCGCCGTAGATCCCTATCAGTTTTTTTAATCGTACCTGGCCTAGTCCCGCAAGGTTCGCACATATCCAGAATTTTTTGTTCTCTTCCATATTATTTGTCCCTCACCTCAGGTTTTTAAACGCTCGTATGCGGGTCAAAGAGTTTCTGGTGTTCCAGATGGGCAAAGCGGTCAGTCATTCCTGCTATGTAGTCGCATATCACTATTTCTTTAGGTTCTTCTTTGAGTCTTGTCTGGATTCCCGGAGGCATCTGTCTGGGCTCTTCAAGGTATGTATAAAAAAGGTCTCTTATAATCCTTGCGGCTTTCTCTGCCATCCGTATCACCCTGTAGTGAGAGTACATACTATCTTCAAGGAATTTTCGCAATTCTGTATGTTTTACATGCATATCATCAGAGAGCGAAATAAGATGGGAGTTCAGTTTTCGTACCTCTGCCACATTTTTCACCGCAGCATTTCTAATGTTTTTTCTGCTCTGTTCCACAAGGTCGTTTATAAGGTGGTTTATGAAGTTTCTAATCATCGTCCTTCTTTTCAAGCCCATATCATTACTCTCTTCCCTGCTCATTTCTTCTACCTCTCTCCACAGGTCAATAGTATCAAGGTCTTCTATTTTTATTACTTCGGATTTTATGCCGTCGTCAAGGTCATGACAGGTGTAGGCGATTTCATCGCACACACTTACTATCTGAGTTTCAATAGAAGGGGACAAAAACTGGAAAAATTCTTCCATTCCTTTCTGTCTGGGGACATCATAACTTGTAGTGTGCCTTATTATCCCTTCCCGTACCTCATACGTCAGGTTAAGACCAGGAAATTTTGATGTCTTTCTTTCTATTATGTCAACAACCCTTAAACCGTGGCTGTTGTGTTCAAATCCTGGATATCCCTGTTCCCTCATAATTTTATCAAGGGTGGTTTCTCCCTTGTGTCCGAAGGGGGTATGTCCCAGGTCATGGGCGAGAGAGATGGCTTCAACGAGGTCTTCATTTACCCGGAGTGCTCTTGCAACTGTTCTTGCCAGTTGTTGAACCTCAAGGGTATGTGTCAGGCGGTTTCTGTAGTAGTCACCTTCGTAGTATATAAAAACCTGTGTTTTATATTCAAGACGCCGAAATGCTGTGGAGTGTATTATCCTGTCCCTGTCGCGCTGGAAAGGAGTTCTTAAGGGGTGTTCGGTTTCAGGATACTTCCTTCCCCTTGTTTCAGCAGATTTTACCGCGTAATCAGCAAGTTCACATTTTTCCATTTTGTATTATCCCGGCTGTTCGGGTAGGTAAGCCAAAGGGTTGACCGCCACGTTATCAATCCTTATCTCAAAGTGCAGGTATCGTATTCTGTGGGTTCCGCTTTTTATTTTGCCTATGGTGGCACCTTTTTTGACAGTATCACCCTGTTTAACCAGAATTTCAAGGTCATGTGCGTAGACTGTATAGGTTTTCTCTGAATGTTCAATAATAACGGTTTCCTGATACTTGGGTGTTATTCCTGAGAATACAACCCTGCCATCATTAGAAGCAACAACGTTGGTTCCAGGGTCAACAAGGATATCAATACCCTGGTTATCAAGTTCTCCGAACCCGCAGATGACTTTGCCTTTTGCAGGCCATATGAATATCTTGTCAGTTATTATCGGGTGGAATTCCTCTGCTGTAGACTGTTCAGGGATGCTTCCTGGAGAAGTAACAACCGGAGAGGTGCTGCCGGACGACAGTAAAGGATATGAAGGCTGCTTTTTTGTTGTCCCCGGGATTAAAAGTTTCTGTCCCACTGAAAGTTGTTCGCCGCTGATATGGTTAGCCTCCTTAATTTTCTGGACACCCGCTTTTATATCCCTTACCAGTTCTGCATCATAATAGTATTTTGAAATTCTGAAAAGGTTTTCCCCCTTTCTTACGTAGTGGTGTGTATATTCTCTGGTTTTCATATCTGCTCTGGAGGTTGTGCCTATGGTAATCGTACAGCCTGAAATCAGAACAAGCAGAAGCAGCAATTCAATCTTGTTCTTTATCATCTGTAGTAAGGTAAACATTTTTTTCTTCTCCTCAAATCCCCTTTGAAATTCTTCCCTACCTTCCAGATCCCCTCTGACCTCCCTTTGCAGTTGAATAAGGGCAGAGGTGAGATACAACGCAGATAGAACAAAGAGGCTTTTTTGCGTTACACACCTTTCTGCCGTGCATTATCAACCTATAGGGAAATGAAATCCACTTTTCCATGGGGATGATCTTCATAAGGTCAATCTCAATCTTTTCAGGTGTTTTTTGTCTGCTTAGTCCCAGTCTTTCACTCAGACGTTTCACATGTGTGTCCACCACGATACCTTCGGCTCTGCCGAACGCTTGAGAGAGTAAAACATTGGCGGTTTTTCTTGCCACGCCGGGCAGTTTCACAAGGTTTGCCATCGTATCAGGTGTTTTCCCATTGAACTCTTTGACGAGTATCTCTGAAAGTTTTTTAATATTATATGCCTTGGTGTTATGGTAGTTGACCGGTTTTATCAGAGTTTTTATATCCTCAACCGGAGCATGTGCCAGTGCTTCTACAGTGGGGTATTTAGCAAAGAGGGAAGGGGTGATTTTGTTAACGGTGACATCTGTGGTCTGTGCGGATAGTATTGTTGCTATCAACAACTGGAAAGGGGTTGAGAAGACCAGTTCGGTTTTTGCCGTAGGATATTCTTTTTCCAGTATCTGAACGATTTTATCTACCCTTTTATCCATACAACTATTTTACAACATTGTGGATTTTACGGCAACCTTTCCGGGTAACCGTTGAAAACACTTTCTTTTCTCTCTCTATGTATATATCACTTTTATCTGGAATAATTTTGCAAATTATGTACAATCCTGTATAATATGTAAAATATGAAAGAAAATTTCTTGCTGGTTTCCACTGCAGTGATTCCCAAAATACTTGCCAGGAAAATTCTGGAGTCCCACAGAGGCAGTTTCAGGTGCATGCTGGAACCATACGCCAAAAATTTGATTCTTAAACTTCCAGCAGAGAGTAAAAATTGGCATGGTACCGGGAAACCGTTCAGGAAAACTTAAAACGGCATGAGGAAATCCTGGTTCTTAAAGGGAATAAGGTTAAAATATTAATTTATATTTAAAATAGTTACAATGCACAGAAAAAAGATTCTGGTGATTGATGGTGAACCAGGTGTCAGGAAGTTGTGTGCGGAGATTCTTGAAAAAGAAGGCTGTCATATTTCTTTTGCATCAAACTGGATAGAAGGCATAAATAAACTTGAAGATGGCAATTTTGACCTCATCCTTCTTGATAGCCAGGTTTTTCTCCAGACAATAAGAAACAATCTGGCAATGACCAACCTTTCCGGAGAAAAAATGATAGAAACAATCCTGGAACTGGACAGGATAATTGTTTCTCTTACAGATCTGGATTTGCTGCTTGAAAAGATGATTTCTATAGTTAACAATATCTTCCTGCCGGAAAGAATTGCTATTTATCTTGCGGAAGATGGGAATTTTATTCTGCGAAAACATATTTCAAAAAGATACCTTAAAGAAGAATTTCCTGTGAGTTACGGATCCGAAGAAGTTTCAAGTATTTTTCTCAGCAGGAACGCTCGTATCACAGAAGATAAGGGAGAAACCATCACAATACCTCTCTTTGGCAAAGAAAGGAATATCGGGTTTATCACCATTAAATTTTCAGAGGGCAGGAAAACGAAAGAAGAGGAAATTAAATTTCTGGAGGTATTTGCCACTCAGGTCGGTTTAGGGATAGAGAAGGTAAATCTGTTTGAGCGTGTAAAAAATTCATACCTCAACTCCATAAGGGCTCTTGTAAATGCTCTTGAAGCCAAGGATGCATATACAAAGGGGCATTCCGAACAGGTTGCATATTATTCGTTTCTTATAGGCAAACGGTTAGGTCTTACAGACGGAGAACTTAAAATTTTAAGAACTGCTTCTTATCTGCATGACATTGGAAAACTGGGCATCAGAGATACAATTCTACTTAAACCAGGCCCTTTGAATAAAGAAGAAATGGAACTTGTCAGAAAGCATCTGGAGATAGCGGCCAAGATACTGGAACCACTCGGGCTTAAAAGCGAGGAAATGAATGCCTGTTTTTACCACCATGAAAGGATAGACGGTATGGGTTATCCAAAAGGATTGAAGAATAAGGAGATACCTTTATTTGCAAAAATTTTATCTGTAGCGGATGCCTACAGCGCAATGATCTCCGACAGACCTTACAGAAAGCGCCTTACAAAAGAAGAGGCAATCACAGAACTGAAAAGATGTGCGGGAGAACAGTTTGACGGAGATATCGTGAATGTTTTTGTAAAACTTCTAAAAGAGGAGAATGAAGGCGAGGAGGAAAAACATGGTTAAATTTTTACAGTTTTTTTCTAACGATATAGGTATTGACCTGGGAACGGCTAATACATGTGTGTTTGTTCACGGCAAGGGGGTTATTCTGATGGAACCCTCTATAGTGACGATAAACCTTTCTACCAAAGAGGTCGTTGCTGTCGGTAGCGAGGCAAAGAGAATGCTTGGAAAAACACCAGCAAATATCATTGCTATGAAGCCGATGAAGGATGGTGTTATTGCAGATTTTGAAGCATGTGAGTCCATGTTGAGATATTTTATTATGCGGGTTAAAACTCCACGGCACCGGTTCATTCTGCCTCCAAGAATAGTAATTGCAGTTCCTTCCGGTATAACCAGTGTTGAAAGGAGAGCAGTGAAAGAAACTGCTCTTAAAGCAGGAGCAAGGCAGGTACATCTGGTTGAAGAGCCGATGGCTGCCGCTATAGGGGTTGGTTTGCCGGTAGGAGAACCCTGCGGGAGTTTTATCCTTGATATCGGCGGCGGTACGACAGAGATAGCTGTTATTTCTCTCGGCGGAATAGTCCTTACGCGAAGTTTGAGGGTTGCGGGCAATGAAATGGACGAGGCAATTATTGAGTACCTGAAGAAGAAGTATAACCTTCTGGTAGGTGAACGCACAGCCGAAGAGATTAAGATAAAAATCGGTTCAGCATTTCCACTTGAAGAGGAGATAACAATGGATGTAAACGGCAGAAGTCTTGTGGAAGGACTGCCCAAAATGGTCAAGATAAATTCCGAAGAGATAAGAGAAGCTCTTAAGGATATACTTTCCCAGATAGTTAATTCAGTAAGAGATATTCTTGAAGAGACCCCACCTGAGTTATCCAGTGACCTGATTGAAAGAGGACTTGCTGTTGCTGGTGGTGGTGCGTTGTTGCGGGGAATAGACAAACTTATATCTCAGGAAACCAGACTGCCTGTATTCCTCCCGGAGGACCCTTTGACCGCAGTGGTGAGGGGGACCGGCAAGATGCTTGAAGAGGCAAGTTATTTCAAACATTTTCCGCAGGACTGATATAAAAATAGCGCGGAACGTAGAATCAGTTGCTTTTGAATAGATGTTTCACGTTATGTCTATCAACTAATGAAATGTTATGGCGTTTTAGAAGGGAACTTTTGTTTTTTTTCGGAATGTTTTTCTCCCTGTTTGTCATAAACAGGAGTTACATGAGGGAATTAAGGTTTGTTGAAAACAATGGGGATTCAGAAGAGCAAAAAATAAACTATGAAGAGTTAATTGCGGAGAATGTAAGACTCAGGGAGATTCTTGACATAAAAACCGACAAAGAATACCTGAAGAAATTTACCGTAGCAGAGGTTATTTCAATACGACCTTTTGTTTTCCCTGCAGAACTCATTATAGACAAAGGTATGCGAGATGGACTGAAAGAAGGTATGCCGGTTCTTTCCAGGGAGTTGTTTCTGATAGGCAGAATTGTATCCGTAAGAGACACCACATCTACCGTAATGACCATCTTTAACACAAAATCCAAAATCAGCGTGATTATAGATAGTACAAAAGAGATAGGGATACTGGAAGGAGGGAATATTCCATACGTATTCCTAAAATACATCCCGGCTGACAGCAGGATTAAAAAAGGAGACAGAGTTTTAACATCAGGGTACAGTGATTTCTATCCCAGGGGTATAAAGGTAGGCGAAATAGTAAAAATTGAAAAGTCTATGGACTCACTTTTTCTTAAAATCGCCGTAAAACCCTATGGCTGTTTTTCCTGTATCTATGAGGTGCTGGCAGGTGAAAAAAAAACTGATAAGACTGAGTGAACAATTTCTTATTATGGGTGGGCTGCAGGTATTTGTGCTTAATTACCTGAAAATGGCTGTCGTCCCGTCATTCTTTCTTATATGGCTTCTTATACTTGTATGGGAAGGAGACAGGGAAATTGCCCTTTTGCTTTCTGTATTGACCGGCATTGTTTATGATGTCATTTCAAAAGGGATACCAGGTGTCTCCAGCGCCATATTTCTGGTTATAATATATATCAACTGCTTTTTGAAACCATCAAGCCTGGCAAGCAGGCTTATGGCTGCGTTTATGTTCAGTTTGTTTTATTTCTTTATGCTCTTGTTTGGACACCAGAAAGGATTTCTATGGAGTGCATCCGCTCTGCTGAAATATTCCGTGCTCTACGCCTTGTACAACATATCAGTTCTTTTCTTTATTGAACTGGGAATGAAAAAATTCAGATGGAAAGAGAAAAGACAATACTTATCAATCTGACAAAATTTGCATTTGCTATAATTATACTCAGGTGTTTTTATCTTCAGGTTGTCAGGTATACCTATTACAGAGAACTTTCCAACAGGAACTGCATTAGAACTGTGGAAACAGGAACTCCGAGAGGAAATATTTACGACAGAAACAAAAGGCTCCTTGTCAAGGATTCTCCATCACTGGATCTTGTTTTTGTACCCTATGATATTAAATACCCCGAAGAAGAGGCAGGTATTCTTGCTGAAATCATATCTATGGACAGGTCTGCCATATTGCGCAAGTTCAAGAATAGATATGGCAACCCTTTTGACAAGGTATATCTAAAAAGAAAGGTGACCAAAGAGGAGGCTTCGCTTATAGAAGAAAGGGCAATGAAACTGCCCGGAGTTTTTCTGCAGGAAGGGTTGTTCAGGGAAAACCTTTTTGGTGATAAAGACTGTCACATTATCGGTTATATCGGAGAAATAACCAAGCAACAGTTAAGTTCCTACAAAGAGAAGGGTTATAAATCGGGTGATCTGGTAGGACAGGATGGGGTAGAAAAGATGTATGATGAATATCTTAAGGGCGTATCCGGGGGGTTGCAGATTGAGGTTGATGCCCTGGGACACCAGAGAAAAGTTTTGGGCAGGAGATTGTCCCTACCTGGCAATGACTTCATATTAACCATTGACCAGGTTATCCAGGAAATAGCATACGAGGAACTCGGTTCCAGAATGGGCTGTGTTGTTGCAATGGACCCGAGGAACGGACAGATACTTGCACTTGTCAGTAAACCCGGTTTTGACCCGGAGAATCCCCGGGCCTATTTTAAAAAAGGAGGACACCCTTTTGTTAACAGGGCAATAAAAGGCACCTATTCTCCTGGTTCTGTTTTTAAAATTATTACTGAGTTAGCGGCACTTGAAACAGGAACAATAGAAGAACATGACCGTATTGAATGTAAAGGACACATTGAGGTTGCAGACAGGGTCTTTCACTGCTGGAAAGAAGAAGGGCATGGCTGGGTAGACATAAACCTTGCACTGCCCTATTCTTGTAATGTGTTTTTTGGAACGGCGGGTTTAAAGGTCGGGGTGTCAAAGATGCTTGAGTTTGCCTCTCTTTTTGACCTGGGAAAACCCACAGGTATTGACCTGCCCGGAGAAAAGAGCGGTTACCTTCCTTCAAGATACGAGATAGACCCTCTGAACCTTTCAATAGGGCAGGGACCTATACTTACAACACCGATACAGTTGTTATCTATGATATCTACGGTGGCTAACGGCGGTAATATATGGAAACCTTACATAGTAAAGGAAATAGTTTCGCCGGACGGCAAGATAGTCAAAGAATTTACTCCTTCTATCAGGAAGACAGTCTATATCAGTTCAGAGAGTATTGATATACTGAAAAGAGGATTGAAGAATGTTGTTTTATTCGGCACCGGCAGACAGGCAAGGGTTCCGGATCTGGAAGTTGCTGGTAAGACAGGCACGGTTCAGCGGGCGCAGTCAGAAATGGAACTTGGAACCCATGGATTTTTTGTCTGTTATGCCCCTGCGGACAATCCACAGATATCGCTGGTTGTTTTCCTGGATAATGGTTCAAGTTCAGAGGCTGCTTTTATCGCCGGCAGAATTTTACAGAAGGTCTTTGTACCGGAAAAAAAGGCGCAGGAATTTCAGGAAGGGGACTCCCTGTCGTTCCCCCCTTCCACTGGGGGACAAGATTTAGATGTGGAAGAAGGTTCTATAGGAGAGACAGAAAATGCTGGAACATTTTAAATACTTATGTAAAGATAAAAAACTGATTTTATGGATGTACCTTTTGATATTTATCGGGCTACTGTTGCTCTTTACCGCCTCCAAAGGCGTTTTTGCAAGAGAGGGGCTTTTTCTTAAACAGTGTTTGTGGCTGGTCTTTGGCATGATAATTGCGAGATTTGTCAGGAGGTTAGACTACAGGGATTTTCAAAAGTTCTCCCCGTTTCTTTATATAGGCCTACTCTTTTCGTTATTTGCCACGCTTCTTTTCGGTAGGGGCAGCGGTGCTTCAAGATGGATAAAACTCGGCTGGTTTAACTTCCAGCCGTCTGAGTTTGCAAAGATTATAATTCTGATAACGCTCTCTGCATATTTTGCCAACAAGGATGTTAGAAAACTTCCTGTTCTTCTGGTCGGTTTAATCATAACAGGGGTCCCTTTTTTCTTTGTTCTGAAACAGCCGGACCTTGGGACTGCATTTATATTTATTGTTATATTCCTTGCGATATTCTATCAGGCAGGTGGCAGCAAAAAACAGATTGTGGCGCTTTTATCCATAGGTGTTCTTTCAAGTCCTGTTTTATGGTTTGCTATGAAACCTTATCAGCAGGAAAGGATACTCACATTCATAAATCCTATGAGGGACCCTCTCGGCAAGGGATATAATCTAATCCAATCTATCATCACAATAGGTTCGGGAGGTTTCTGGGGCAAGGGGTTTTTGAGGGGGACACAGACCAAACTTGCTTTTTTGCCTGAATATCACACAGACTTTATCTTTTGCGTTCTTGCCGAAGAAATGGGTTTTTTCGGTGTGATTTTGATACTTCTGGTCTATTTTGTCTTTTTCAAACTGATTGCGGAAATTATTTCCTACACGGCGGACAGGTTTGCCATTCTTATGGGAACAGGCATTCTGTCTGTTTTTGTAGCCCAGACAATAATAAACATAAGTATGACAATGGGGCTTTTCCCTGTGGTTGGTATACCTTTGCCATTCATAAGTTACGGAGGTTCTTCGCTTATAGTCTCTCTTATTTCAGTTGTTCTTCTGGTAAATATAAAAGAGAATTCCCTTATGTTTTGAACGCCAAATTTTATGGAAGGTAAGATAATGAAACTGCTGCCGCACGTGCAGGTGCCTTCGCGTTATACAGGTAAAGAGATAAACGCTTACCATAAGGCCCAGACAGGTGAAACGGTTAGGGTTGCTTTGTGCTATCCTGACCTTTACGAGGTGGGTATGTCTTCTCTTGGCGTCAGGATTCTCTACGGGCTGTTGAATGAAACGGAAGGTGTTGTGTGCGAGAGGGTCTTCTGTCCTGCAGATGACATGGAAAAACTTCTTCTGGTGAGCAACCTGCCGCTTTTTACACTTGAGTCAAAACAGGCGGTTAAAAATTTTGATATTCTTGGTTTCAGTCTTTCTTCGGAACTTAACTATACCAATCTCCTTAATGTGCTTCATCTCTCGCGGATACCGGTTTTCTCCTCGGATAGAAACAGTGATGACCCGATTGTCATTGCCGGGGGAAACTGTGTTTTCAATTTTATGCCTCTGGTCCCTTTTGTTGATTGTTTTGTTGTTGGAGAAGGGGAGGAGGTTATACTTGAAATCACAGAGATTGTGGCGGAAATGAAGGGCAGACAGAGGCAGGATATTCTTTCCGCATTGGCTGGCATAGAGGGGCTCTATGTCCCTTTGTTCCCTGGAGACGTTGTGAAAAAGAGATTTGTTAAGAAACTTGACAGTGCTTTTTTCCCTATTAGGTGGCTTATCCCTCTGACCGAGGTTGTGCATGACAGGGTGCAGATTGAAATAATGAGGGGTTGTGGGCAGGGATGTTTTTTTTGCCAGGCAGGCAGTTGCTGGAGGCCCGTAAGAACCAGAAGCGTTGAAAATCTGCTGGAGACAGCAGTAAAGACATATAAAAACACCGGCTATGAAGAATTTTCTCTTCTTTCTTTTTCATCCGGCGACCACCCGAAGATAGAAGCGATTGTTGAGGGTCTTCTGAAGGAATTTTCTGACAGAAAGGTGATGGTTTCCTTCCCTTCCTTGAGAATAGATACATTTTCATTTGAACTGGCAACCAGAATCAGAGAGATTAAGAAGACAGGCCTGACGTTTGCTCCCGAAACCAGTGAGAAACTGCGTTTCGCCATCGGCAAGAGGATAAAGGACAGTGAACTTGTCCAACTTGCTATTAAGGCGCATAATGGGGGCTGGAAGCAGATAAAGATGTATTTCATTCTCGGCTTGCCCGGTGAAAAGGACCAAGACATTCTTGAGATTGCATCTCTAATAAATGAGATTTCCGGATACATAAACGTAAAGGCAGCTTTTAATACGTTTGTCCCGAAGCCGCATACGGCATTTGAGGGTAAAAGATTTATATCAGAGGAGGAATACCTTCACAAAAAATATCTGCTGGTTGAAAATGTCAAAAGGGACGGACATATAAAACTTACCTTTCATCCGTATAATATGAGTTGCGTGGAGACATTGCTCGGTAGGGGAGACGAGAGACTTGCATGTGTCATTCACAGAGTGTGGGAAAAGGGTGGAAAGATGGAAAACTGGAATGAGCATTTCAATTTTAGCCTATGGGAAGAGAGCCTCAGGGAAGAAGGGGTTGATATATCAGACTACCTCGGCGAAATGGAGCAGGATTTGGTGCCATGGAAAAAAATCAAGATTCTATGAATTCTTTATGGACTGCTTTAAGAGCCTTCTGCCCATCCACCCTCTTGATGACACAGGATATCTTTATTTCAGAGGTGCTTATCATCTCAATGTTTGTTCCTACCTTTGCAAGTGCTTGAAACATTCTTCCTGCAACACCTGGATGGTTCATCATCCCTAGTCCTATGATTGAAATTTTTGCTATATCCCTGTCACAGAGGACATTTTCCGCACCAAGTTCTTTTCCGATGGCTTCACTGATTTTCAGTGCTTTCTCTACTTCAGTGATATTCACGGTGAAAGAAATATCCGCAAAATTGTCCTTGCTGACGTTCTGAACGATAACATCCACATTGATATTCTCTTTCCCGAGAGCCATAAATATCTTTGAAGAAACACCGGGTCTGTCAGGGACCCTGAATATGGTTATCTTTGCCTGTTTCTCATCAAGAGATACAGCCGAGACATCCGCTCCTTCCCTCAGTGACAGTTCCTTTACCATCGTTCCTTCTCCTTTCCCGAATGTTGATTTTACCGAAAACGGGACGTTGTATCTTTTAGCGAATTCAACCGCCCTGGATAACATCACCTTTGCACCGGTAGATGCCATCTCAAGCATCTCATCGTAAGAAATCTCCGGTATATGTTTTGCTTCAGGTACTATGTTGGGGTCTGCGGTGAAAACTCCGTCAACGTCCGTATATATATCACATCTGTCCGCTTTTACCGCTGCCGCAATGGCTATTGCAGTGAGGTCTGAACCGCCTCTGCCGAGTGTAGTGATGGCATTCTCGGGACTCAGCCCCTGAAACCCGGCTATGATGACGATGTTATCATTTTCCAGTTCTTTCAGGATTCGTGACGGCTCAATCATCTGTATGCGTGCTTTTGTATGAGAACTGTCTGTTTTAATGCCGGCGAAATATCCTGGGAGTCCTTCTGCTGACTCACCACAGCTTTCAATAGATATACACAACAGGGCAACCGATACCATCTCTCCTGTTGAAAGTAGAATGTCCATCTCCTTTTCAGGAGGAGAAGGGGTAATCTCCATTGCCATACTGATAAGGTTATCCGTGGTTTTTCCCATTGCGGACACAACAACGACAATCTTGTTCCCCGCCCTTTTTTCAGCGACTATCTTCTCTGCCACTAATTTTATCTTATCAATCGTAGCAAGAGAACTACCTCCGTATTTCTGCACAATCAGCGCCATTTTCCCTCTTTACCTCTACACC
Source organism: Vermiphilus sp. (assembly GCA_020722825.1). Taxonomy (GTDB): domain Bacteria; phylum Ratteibacteria; class UBA8468; order B48-G9; family JAFGKM01; genus JAFGKM01. The sequence continues at coordinate 94 of DYKC01000003.1, read as the reverse complement.
TTGAAAAGCATTATATGGGAACCTACGTTCCCGGTATAGGTTGATATACAGTAGATATACAAATCTATACCGCAGGCAAAGCCTGCATATATCA
>DYKC01000106.1 GCA_020722825.1 Vermiphilus sp. | reverse complement strand
CTCTATAACCATTTACCATTGCTCTTTGAATTTGCCCTGCTAAAATGTTAAGATATTGGCACTATGTTGAAAGAACTTCTCACACCTGAAATCAGGGAATTGCTTGAATCCAAGGACTGGCGGACGTTAAAAGAGATACTTGCCGAATGGGCGGCACAGGATATAGTTGACCTTCTTGAATCTGTTGAGGAAACAGACAAGGTTGTTATATTCCGCATTCTTCCGAGGGACCTTGCTGCAGAGGTTTTCAGCGAACTGAATTCAAACGAACAGAGGGGTCTCTTGACACAACTTGGGAGTGAACACATAAAAGAGATTTTTCTTGAACTACCTCCTGATGACAGAACCGAAATTTTTGAAGAACTACCTGCAAAGGTTACCAAGAAACTTCTGAACCTTCTTCCTCCGGATGAACGAAAAGAAGCGATGAAACTGCTCGGTTACCCGGAAGACAGTGTGGGCAGGCTTATGACCCCTGATTTTATGGCAATAAGACCATACTGGACTGTTCTACAATCTCTTGAACATATTCGCAGATTTGGCAGGGATGTAGAGACGGTTGATACGGTTTTTGTTGTTAATGAAAAATGGCACCTTATTGACGATATTCCCCTTGCCAGGCTGGTTCTTGCCAGCCCTTTTGACAAAGTTGAAAACCTTATGGATAGAGAATACCTTTCAATCCATGCATCCGAGGACCAAGAGGAAGCAGTGACAATGATGAAAAAGTACAACCTCACTGTGCTACCGGTTGTGGATTCTCAGAATGTTCTCCTGGGTGTCGTTACCGTTGATGATGTCATAGATGTGTATGAGGACGAGGTTACAGAAGATATACATAAGGGCGCCAGCATTACCCCTTTTGAGCTGAACTATACGGTTGCTTCAGCATTTTCAATATTCAAAAAGAGGATAGTTTGGCTGTGCCTGCTTGCTGTCGCCGGTTTTCTTTCAGGGTCAGTCATATCGTTCTTTGAAGAAACCCTCGGAAAGATTATAATGCTTGCTTTTTTCATCCCCGTTCTTATTGATACGGGAGGTAATACAGGCACACAGTCAGCAACACTTATTATAAGGGCGCTTGTAACAGGGGACCTAACGCCGAAAAAGTGGTTTAACGTAATAAAAAAAGAACTGTTTGTGGGTTTTCTTCTCGGAATTTGCCTTGGGATACTACTTTATATATGGAGCTATTTCTGGAAAGGGGAGAAGATGCTCAGTCTGGTAATAGGCTTGTCTGTCCTTGTCATAACTATGTGGGCAAACCTTATAGGCAGTTTATTACCTATAATTTTGAGAAAACTGCGCATTGACCCCGCAATAGTTAGCAGTCCCCTTCTTACTACGATAATGGACGTTTCAGGACTGCTTATATACTTCTCAATAGCAGTGCTTTTGTTGTAATTAAATTCCGACTATCGGACGGTACCATATATTCCTGTAGCGAACCGGATTGCCGTGGTCCTGAAGCATCAGCGGTCCGATTAAGGAGTGTTTTTTATAAGGTAACACCTGCCGGTGTGCTGTAGGCCCGATAAGTTTCTGGCAGTGGTGAACCAGAATTCCATTATGAAATAAAGTGATAACCGCAGGGCTGATGACTCTCTCTCCCTCAAACCTTGGAGAAATCCATACCACATCATAACTCTGCCACTCTCCCGGTTTTCTGCAGGCATTAACGAGTGGTGGATACTGTCCGTAGATAGATGCAGCCGAACCATCTGCATATGTGATATTGTTGTAACTGTCAAGAACCTGTATCTCGTAAATCCCCATCATAAAAACTCCACTGTTACCTCTTCCCTGGCTTTCTCCTTCAACCTTCTCTGGAGTTGCCCATTCTATGTGCATCTGACAGTCACCAAACTCCTGTTTGCTTTTGATATTACCGGTTTTCGGCATAACCTCCATATAACCGTTTTCTACCTTCCATTCTGCAGGTCTGCCGTCTAAGTGCACCCAGCCGGAAATACTTTCACCATCAAAAAGAATTTTTGCATCTGAAGGTGGTTTACCTGCCTGTTCCTGAGTACTTGCAGTACCGGGAGAAATCACCGGAGGATAAGGTCTTTCCTTGTCATGGACCCGGTAATTTGAACCCGGGATAATCGGTGTGTCATCATATCCTGGTTTCTCTTTTTCCATTTTTGCTCCCTCCTTTTAATATTTAAAACTTCTTGTTTTTAAAGGCTTGCCATTAGAACATTTCTTTTATTTCTGTCAATGCAAGTGAAACATTTCCTGCTTGTCAGATAGATAACACTCTTTTTTTGGAATCTTTATTTATAATTTGGCAGATATGCACCTGCTGATTTAAGTTTTTTCTGAAGTTCCCTCACGCTAATTCCCCGTGAGTCTTTCCTGTCCTTTACCATCATTGCCGCCGCCATTCCTACTGCCTGACCTGTTATGTAACAGCCTGGCATCACCCGTATTGAAGACTGCATATAACGGTCTGTACTGACGCACCTTCCTGCAACAAGCACATTCTTCAGTCCCTTTGGGGTCAATATCCTGTACGGGATTCCATAACTTTCTCCCTTGTCCAGACGATAGGACATGATTTCCCTTACGAAATTCGCATAAGATTTTTTTGCTGGCGTGGAGGGATGTATATCTACAGGGTATGAATAACGGCCTATTTCATCGTCAAAGACCGCGCGGTTTTTAAAATCTTCAAGGTTGAGAACGTAATCGCCCATTATCCGTCTTGTCTCTCTAATACCCAGAAGAGAACCTGTTTCAACCAGTTCCATATCTTCAAATCCCTTCAGATAATTCTTGTAGTATCTTTCATACTCTACCAGAGATTTTCTGCCCCAGAGATACGCTAGGGTCAGGGACCTTTCATCCGTCCCATCTACACCGAATGTATGTCCTATATTTCCTCCTCCTATGATTTTACCTACTGGAACCATCCCCGGAAGATGCCTATCCTTAAATGTGAATACCCCTTCCTTAAATGATTTTTCAAGTAGGTGCTGGTCGTTCTGGGCTAATCCGCTCTTCCTAACTTTTTCCCAGTCAATCCCTGCCCAGAGACTGCACAGAGTTCCTGGCATCATCAGGCCGTTTTTATCGCCCTTTTCATAGTCAGCCCCGGCAAAATAGGCCAGGTCACCATCTCCAGAACCGTCAATAAAGACCTTCGCTTTAACAGCAAACAGCCCTGATTTCCCGGCACATATAGCCTCACTCACAACTCCTTTTTTTACTCTAACGTCAATAAGTTTCGTATAATAAGTGAAAGTGACCTTGCTGTCGGTCAGCATTTGTTCATATACTCTTTTCAATACCTCTGCCTTTATGCATCTTCCGTCTTGGGGGAAAGTACCACCGGCTTTTTGCAGGGTTTTGAGTATCTCCTTTCCTATTCCGCCGGCAAGAAAGTTTACTCCGTCGGTAAATGTCATAAATACAGGCACAAGTCCCGCGGTTCCCATTCCTCCACAGCAGGTATGTGCCTCGGCAATATATACCTTCATTTTCTGTCTGGCAGCGGTTATTGCCGCTGACGTCCCTGAAGGTCCGGC
>DYKC01000105.1 GCA_020722825.1 Vermiphilus sp. | reverse complement strand
GTTTACGTGTGGCTTGCTCCTTATGAATTTTTCTTTAGCCATTTTATCCTCCTGTAATTTTTCTTACCTGGTCATCAGGTACAACCTCATAATATAAAGGTTCTATTATATAATTTCCACGTCCCTGTGTCAATGACCTCAAAGCGGTTGCATATCCAAAAACAGAACGCAAAGGAATGGTTCCCTCTATAACCTTAATTCCTTCCTTTGTCTTTACATGTTCTATCTTCCCATTCCTGCGGACAAGATCAGAAAGAACCTCTCCCATAAATTCTTCAGGCATTGTAACTTCTACCTTCATAATGGGTTCAAGCAAAACAATTGAAGTCTTTTTTATCGCATCTTTAAAAGCCATTGATGCAGCAATTTTGTATGCAATCTCGTTGGAATCCACAGGATGAAAGGAACCCCCTATCACCGTAACTTTAACATCAACAACAGGCGACCCGGTTAAAGGACCTGATTCCATTGCCTCCATTATTCCTTCCTCCATAGAAAATGTAAATTCCCTGGGGATATCATTGTTATTAGCCAGGTTTTCAAAAACAAATTTCTCTCCCCGCCCCAGAGGTTCTACATTCAATATAACGTGACCGTAATGTCCCTTTCCACCCGACTGTTTTATAAATTTACCCTCCCCTGTAGCAGAACCGATTATTGTTTCTCTGTAAGCAACTTCAGGTTTTCCCAACTTTACATCCAATCTGTATTCTCTTTTAAGGCGTTCGGCGATAACCTCTATATGCAGTTCTCCCATTCCCATAATTATTACCTGTCCTGTTTCCTCATCTATCTTGAGTTTTATCGTCGGGTCCTCATCGGTAATTTTTAAGAGGTTAGCATAAACTTTTTCAAGGTCTGCTTTTATCTTAGGCTCAACCGAAACATAAATAACAGGTTCGGGAAATTTTATCTGCTCCAGTAAAAGAGGATGTTTCTTTTCTGAAATTGTGTCGCCAGTATAAGTATTTTTAAAACCCGTCAGGGCCACTATGTCCCCGGCAAAAGACTCTTCTTTTTCCCGGTATTTATTAGCATGCACCTCTAAAACCCTCATAATTCTCTCGCTGGTATTAGTTGAACAGTTATAAACACTCTGCCCTTTTTTAATCTTTCCTGAATATATCCTTGTATAAAATATCTTTCCCACCTTTGCATCATTAAAAATTTTAAAGACATATGCAGAGAGTTTTTCTTTTTCAGACGGACTGACCATTTCTTCCTTGTTGTTTAAAGGATTTATTCCTCTCACCTTTCCCCTGTCAACAGGAGAAGGAAGGTAATCAACAATAGCATCTAACAACAAAATAGTCCCTTTATTTTTAAGAGATGCTCCGCAGAACGCAGGAAAAAAATGGCTCTCTATGGTCCCTTTCCTTACAGCCCTTTTTAAAACATCCATACCTATTTGTTGCCCATTCAGATATTGCTCCATAACTTCCTCATCTATATCAGATACTTTTTCAATCATAAGGTGGTGATAATATTCTGTTTCATCCTTTAACTCAGGAGGAATCTCTTTCTCTTCTGCAGAAGATTCGTTTTCACCAGGGTAAAAAATTGCTTTTCTCCGGACAACATCAACAATTCCCTTAAACTCATATTTTTCTATTATTGGAATCTGCATTATTAGAACATTTGCATGAAGGATGTCTTTTATCTCCTCTGTCACTCTGTGGAAATCTGCTCCTGTTCTGTCCATCTTATTTACGTATATAATCCGAGGTATTCTGTATTTTTCGCTCTGTCTCCACACTGTTTCAGACTGAGGTTGTACACCTCCAACAGCGCAAAAAATTCCTATTGCACCGTCAAGAACCCTTAAAGAACGCTCAACTTCCACCGTAAAATCCACATGTCCAGGAGTGTCAATAAGATTTATCTTGTGCCCTTTCCAAAAACAGGTTGTTGCTGCTGAAAAAATGGTAATACCCCTTTCTTTCTCCTGGTCAAACCAGTCCATTACAGCAGTTCCTTCATCCACTTTGCCAATTTTGTAGGTCTTCCCGGTATGGAATAACAGCCGTTCAGTAGTGGTTGTCTTGCCGGCATCAATATGCGCTATTATCCCTATATTTCTGATTTTCTCCATCGTGTCACTCATAATCCACTGTAAACATTAAAATGATTAAGATTGAGATTAGCAGAATTTAACGAAAGGGATTGAGAAGGGCATTATTGACATATAAATAGTGTTGTCTACCAGCGGTAATGTGCAAAGGCACGATTGGACTCTGCCATCTTATGAGTATCCTCTTTCTTTTTAACGCTCGAACCCTCGCCCTTCGCCGATTCAATAAACTCATCCACTAACTTTTCAGCCATACATTTACCTTTCCTTCCTCTGGCGAATTTTATCATCCATCTTATAGCAAGAGCAAGACTCCTTTTGGAAGATACTTCCACCGGTATCTGATATGTAGCACCACCAACCCGTCTCGCCCTGACCTCAACCCTGGGTTTCACATTATTCAATGCCTTCTTGAAAACGGCAAGAGGCTCTTCATCCGTCTTGTCTTTAATTTTATCCATAGCATCATAAAATATTTTATAGGCCAGATTTCTTTTTCCATTCCACATAAGCAAATTTATAAAAGCAGATACTTCGTAATCATTATATTTCGGGTCCCCAGAAATTTTTCTCTTTATTGTTCTCTTTCGTCTCGGCATTTTTTAACCCTCCGGTTTCTTTTCCCCTTTTTCTGCTGGTCTTTTTGTTCCGTATTTGGACCTGGACTTTTTCCTTCCTTCCACACCACCAGTATCAAATGTCCCCCTGAGAATATGATACTTAACACCCGGTAAATCCCTTACCCTACCACCTCTGACAAGAACAATGGAGTGTTCCTGTAGATTGTGCCCGATACCAGGTATATAAGCAATTACCTCCTTCCCGTTGGTTAATCTGACCTTGGCTATCTTTCTCAACGCCGAATTTGGTTTTTTGGGAGTAGTAGTCTTAACATAAAGACAAACACCTCTTTTTTGCGGATTTCCCTCCAGAGCTGTTGATTTTGACTTCTTGGTTTTCTTCTTCCTTTTCTTTTTTATAAGTTGCCCATAAGTCGGCATTTTTCTTCTCCTTTACCTCTCACTCTTAAAAGACGGAATTATGGATTCGGGAAATGCCGTTTCTGTTTTGTCTTTCCTGAACGTCCAATCCCGACTCCACAACCTCCTGTCTTTTGTATAGGGGGTTGATTTATCTCGTAACTGTCTCTTTTTCTAATTTCTGTTCTATCTCTTCGGAAACATGGGCATCAGAGACTTCTTTGAATATCCCTGTCCCACAAGGTATTAACCTACCGAGTATAACATTCTCCTTAAGACCTGTCAGATAATCCTCTGCACCCAGCAAAGCAGCATTGGTCAAAACCTTAGTTGTTTCCTGGAAAGAGGCCGCAGAAATGAAACTCTCACTATTTAATGCAACTCTCGTGATTCCGAGAACCTGCGGTCTGAAAGTCGCCGGCTTTTTATTCCTGGGTAATTCATCATTAATCTTCTGTACCTTAACCCTGTCTATTTCTTCCCCTTCAAGTAAATAGGTATCTCCAGGATTTTCA
>DYKC01000104.1 GCA_020722825.1 Vermiphilus sp. | reverse complement strand
AGGGGACACCGCCGGTCACTTCTTAGTTCATTAGTACTAATTTCATCCTGTAATAATCCCTGTTTAGGTAGGGTAAAATGCATCTATACACAAATCCAGGAGGGGCTTTTATCTCCTGAAGCCCTCTTTAAATTTCTAACGCAACTGAACAGGATGACAGGGGAAGAGATACCTTTTGAGAGATTTGTTGAGATTATAGCCAGATATCACAGGGCAGATATTGTAACCGAACTGGGAATAAAGCCCACCTGACAGACAGTAAGGAATATTCATTTCTTAAGGAAGACTCCCATAACCTCCATATGGGTTGTATGGGGAAAGAAATCAAAACAATACAGTCTTTTAGGTTTGTACCCGGCGGATACCAATTCTGCAGAATCCCTTGCAAAGGCAGCCGGGTTACAGGAAACATAAATTATTGTCGGTGCGGAAACCTTTAAGATGTTCTTTAATGCCCTGCTGCTAAGTCCTGCCCTCGGCGGGTCAACGATGACAACATCCGTTCCTTCAACAACAGAAGAGTTTTTCCGGATAATCTCTTCAACATACCCCTGATAAAAATTACAGTTGGTTATGCCGTTTAACCTACAGTTTTCTTTCGCATTGATTATATTGGACTCTTCGGAATCTATTCCGATAATCTCAACAGCCGAATCGGCCAAAGATATTTCAATAGAGCCAGTTCCACAGTAAAGTCCCAGAATCTTTTTATGCTCTGCCTGTTCCTCTATCGTTTCTTTAATTTTCCCGTACATCAACAGGGCCGCACGCGTGTTGGGCTGGAAGAATGATTGTGGGTATATCCTGAACCGTAGGTTATCCATTCTTTCCTCTATGGACTGACTGCCGTAAAGGCGATGCTTTTTTTCAAATGATACCACGTCGGACAGGCGGTTGTTTTCCACCCACCACAAACTCTGAACTACTCCGGAGAGTTCTTCTGCCAGACCTGTCATATCCGGTATTTCTCCGCTTTTTGTTACAAGAACAGCCATCAACTCTCCTGTGTTTTTCCCTTCTCTCAGGACAAGGTGACGAAAAAACCCTCTGTCTGAGTGCGGGTCATAGGAAGAAAGACCTGTTTTTTGCGCAAACCTCAGGAATGTCGGAAAGACCTTTTTTACTGAAGGGCTGAATATCATACACTCATTTAATGCAACGCATGTTCTTCTGTTCATTTCAAACGGTGAATACCTTGCTCTTAAACCGAGAGATACCTTTCCTTCATCAGTTCCGAATGCAAACTCCATTTTGTTCCTGTAGTAAAAAATGTCAGGAGAAGGGATAATATGATGCAGTTCAGACCGTTCGGCATTGATTCCGCCTATCTTTTTCAGTGTTGTCAGGAAATAACGTTCTTTTAGCTCTATCTGTTTTGTATATTTCAGGTTCTGGAAAACACATCCTCCGCAGTTTCCGAAATGCGGGCATTCGGGATTGGTTCTGTAAGGGGATGGTGTAACCACCTCCACAATTTCACCATAAGAAAAACTCTTTTTTTGTTTTGAGAGTTTAACCCTTATTCTGTCTCCGTAAACTGCTCCCGATGTGATAAAGACAACCTTGCCTTTATCCCTGCCAACCGCCCATTCTTTGGGGAAAGCGATATCCACAACCTCCACCTCAACCTCGGGGCAGGAGAATCTGGCAAGCAGTTGTTTCACCCTGTTGACAGGCAGACCTACCACGTTGTCATAACTCCCTATAAGACTTTCAACGAATCTATCTCCTACCGCCTGTATGGCATAGGCGCCTGCCTTGTCCATATATTCGTTTTTTGCAAGGTATTCCTCAATATCCTGTTGTGCGAGATTTTTAAACTGTACCCGCGTAATCTCATAACCCGTAAGCAGTCTCTCCTCATCTTTCTTATAAAGGGCAAGTCCGGTTATCACCCGGTGTTTTGTTCCTGAAAGTTTTTCCAGCATCCCCTTTGCATCGGCATAATCCTTTGGCTTACCTATAATCTCCCTGTCAATTGAAACTACGGTATCCGCACCTATCACAATATCCGAGGGATATTTATTCCCTATATCCCGTGCTTTTAAGACCGCCGCTGACACGGCAAATTTCACAGGGTCTTTTTCTTCAATGCATCGTTCATCTATGGTGCTGGGAATCGCTCTGAAATCCTCTATAAGACCTTTCAAGAGTTCCTGTCGTCTCGGCGACCTTGATGCCAGTATTATGCCCATCTTTGTTCACAAGTCCAGGTTCATAAATAAATATAAATTCCAGGCGTTTTAAAAATTATCCGTGTATAAGGATTGACTGTTTGGAAAGACCTTTCGCTCCCCGCTCTTCAGCGATTCCATCCTGCTGTTTAAAAGGTTCTTTATTTCGTTGAACCGCGGCAGATCCTTATCCTCAAGAGGATAAGATGGGGGAAGTTTCAAAGCGAGGAAGTTGAGAAACTTTCCATTTCTTTGTATCCGGAAATCAAGATGAGGACCTGTTGCCAGACCCGTTGAACCGACATAACCTACCACCTGTCCTTTTTTTACCTTAACTCCTTTTTTTATCCCCCTCGCTATTTTTGAAAAATGGCCATACCAGGAGACATAACCGTTCGGATGTTTTATTACTACCGCATTTCCCAGCCCTCCCTTCCATCCTGCAAAGATAACTGTTCCGTTGCCTATGGAGGAAACGGGTGTCCCCGTAGGAGCAGCATAGTCTATACCGAGATGGGGACGGTATCTTTTCAGTATGGGATGGAATCTACTGTATGTGAAGTAGGAAGATATCCTCCTGTAGTTCAGCGGTGCCTTCAGAAAAGATGACTCAACGCTTCTTCCTTTCTCGTCATAATAGCCGCTTTTTCCTTCCAGGGATTCAAAATAAAAGGCGCGGTAGGTGTCATTACCGGTACTGTAGGATGCTGCAAGTATCCTTATATCCTTCAGGATGTTACCATCTCTGTCAAAATAAGACTCCCATAAAACGTTAAAGGTGTCTCCTGTATGGCAGTCGGTAAAAAAATCTACCTTTGAAGCGAATATCTCGGCAAACCCTATGATTATCTCAGGATTGATGTTAACAAGCGACATACTCTCATACAGTGAACTATGTATTTTCCCTCTTAGTCCACACATCATCTTTTCCGCCTCAACCTCACGGGCGGAAGTACGATAAACTTTCTCATCACGGTTAAACTCCACAATGTAGTAGTTAAGAGGTCCGTCATAGTATATGAATTTTACAAAAGAATCATCTTTCTTGTCCAGATAAAGTTCCCACCTGTCTCCTATGTTGCATCTGCGCACGTTAAACACTTTTTTTAACTCACTGGTTATCAGATTTACCTGTGTTGTAGACATGTTCTGGGCAAGCAGGATGTCACCAAGGACATCTCCCTCGGATATATAACCCTCTATAATCCGGTAATGGGGTTTCAAAGAGAAGAAGTAGTTGCCATTTTTTCTTTTGAGGAGGGTGAAAGTGAGGAAAACAATGATTATCAGGACCGAAATAAAAACAATCTGCCTTTCTAATTCATAAACTCCAACTTTTCTCCTAAAACCCTCTTTTTCTATGTTTTTTTTATCACCCACTGGTTCAAATTTATTCAACATTTAATCACAATAGCAAAA
>DYKC01000103.1 GCA_020722825.1 Vermiphilus sp. | reverse complement strand
CTTTCGCAATTCTTCTTCAATTGAAATGAAACTCCATCTTCCGATAACCCAACCACGGCACTCTTTCGTCAACTCCTTTCTCTGTAAGTCGCTGGTTTAGATTAGTGAAAAGGGGGCAAAGGATGTCCTAATGTCGGTAACCATAAAAGGAAGTTTGCCAAATCCAACGAACTCCAGTTCCTTGAAGAGGCATTCGATACGCCACCTGTGATCATACTCTTCTATAATTATTTCTTCAGTTGATGCGATGTCATTCGTAAGGTAGCCATAGTACTTCTCCTCTTCATCTTCCTGGAAACGAATGACGATGAGCTTTACTTTTTCCTGATAGTTTCGAGAGGATCAGTATTCTTGAAGGCAACTTGCCTGCCATCGGCCATCGTCCGAAACTGGCAAAGAGGAATCCCAACATCTATAGCTTTCAACCCGGGATATTTTACCTTCAAGAATATGTTGAGAAGCCATCTCTTAAAAGTTTCTCCCTGGAGCTCTCTATTTTCTTTAGATACCCACGGGCATGCCCGTGGTTATCTACAAAATTTTTTTGTTTATTTTTTATTTAGTGATAAAATAAAAGCGTAGAAAAAGATTGTAGCATTGAGCACAAAAAAAGGAGGAGAAGATGGGAAGGATTATAATTAAAGGTGCGGTGAAGAGAGAGAAAGGATATATGTATTATGTTGATGGAGCGGGAAATGTCTGCGAAGCAAAGATGGCCCGCGGCGGAAAGAAAAGGAAAAAAGCCAAGAAGTAAAGAAATTAGAATATTTTTCTCCGGCTGACAGACTTTTTGGTTCGTGATAGGTGGCTTGTGGATTGGTGGGGGAGAGGGGTTCTTTATCTTCTGAAAGAAGGGGCCGTCATTCTATCTGAGAAAGCGGTGTGTATTATCTTTCCTCAAACCTGGACAGTCCCCACTTATGGGCAATAGATTGTAACAAGATAGATATAGAGTAGGCTGCACAACAGTAGACCTTGGTAATTACGATACCCTTTGCCCCACCATCTTGTCAAAGCCATTCAGTACAGCAGTTATGACCTTATTTCGCCTTTTCTGTAAATCACACGGCATTCCTTTATAGAAATTTTTTGGATTATTCAAAAGAGACAATAGTGTAAAATTTTTGTATTTTCAGCGTTGTGGTATCATAACAGATATAAAAACGATAAATTTAAATTCCCCGCAATGAATTGAGATGAAGATTGTTATAGCACCTGTGTCATTTAAAGGTAGTTTGTCCAGTATTACTGCTACCCATGTGATGAAAAAAGCATGCCTTGAAATTTTTCCATTTGCCAGGGTTATTCCTTTTCCCCTATCTGATGGAGGTGAGGGGACATTAGATGTTCTGAAAGATTTTTCAGGTGGGGATTTTGTTTTTGAAAGGGTATCAGACCCTCTTTTCAGAAAGATAAAGTGCAGGTGGCTAAAAAAGGGCAGGACCGCTTATATTGAAATGGCCCAATCTTCGGGTTTGATGCTACTTGGAGAGAGGGAAAAAAATCCGTTGAGAACCACGACATTCGGGGTAGGTGAGTTGATAAAAAAAGCGGTTTCCTCCGGATGCAGAGAGATTTTTATAGGGGTGGGTGGAAGTGCTACAAACGATGGTGGAATAGGTGCATTGACCGCTCTCGGGGTCAAATTTACAGGAAAGGATGGGAAGAGAATTTACCCAGGGTGCGGAAAAGACCTCAAAGATATTAAAGATGTTGACACCTCAGGTCTTATGCCTGTTTTAAATAAATGTAGAGTTACAGTACTTTCGGATGTGAAAAACCTGCTTTACGGAAAAAAGGGAGCCGCTTACGTCTATGCCCCGCAGAAGGGTGCGGATGCAGAATCTGTAAGATACCTTGATAGAGGACTGAGAAATTACAGTGGCGTTATCAGGAAAACTACAGGTAAAGATATATCAAAAACTCCGGGTGCAGGAGCGGCAGGGGGCATTGCAGGAGGCTTTGTCGCATTTCTTTCAGCAAAGATTGTTTCAGGCATAGATACAATTCTTAAAATAGGAGGGTTTGAAGAAAAAATCAGGTCTGCCGACCTTGTTATTACTGGAGAGGGAAAAGTGGATGCTCAGACGATGTATGGTAAACCTCCTGCAGTGTTGGCAAAACTTTGCGAAAGGTACAGGGTGCCTCTGCTCATCCTTGCCGGCAATGTTGATGATGAGGTATACAGAAACAGGATTTTTAAAGACACAGTGATTACATCTATTGTTCCCGGGGTTGTCTCTCTTGAAGATGCTGTTAAGAATGCAAAGAGATACCTCTATAATACAACCCTGCAGATGCTAAAATTTTACAAGATGTCCCATTCCATGCCGGGTTTGGAACGGGGGAAAGAATGATAAATGCTTGCTAAGGTCAATTCATTGACTATCTGGGGTATTGAAGGCTACCCTGTGGCAGTTGAAGTGGACATAAGTTTCGGGATGCCGGGGGTTTCTATAGTTGGTCTGCCTGACCAGGCAGTACGTGAGAGTAGAGACAGGATAAAGCCGGCGATAAAAAACTCCGGTTTTGAATTTCCTTCCAACAGTAAGATGGTGATAAACCTTGCTCCTGCAGACAGGAAGAAAGAAGGCTCCTACTTTGACCTGCCCATAGCGGTTGGCATTCTTGCCGCACAGGGGGTGATACCTCTTGACCGGCTGTCTGAGTTTTCCCTTGTTGGAGAACTAGCGCTGGACGGTACGTTGAGACCCGTCAACGGCGTCCTGCCCATAGCAATGAAACTTTCTGAACTGAAGTCACGGAAGAAGATTCTCCTTCCCGCAGGTAATGCTCTTGAGGCATCCATCATTAAAGGTATAGAGGTATATCCAGTCAGCAGTCTTTCAGAGTGTACAGCATTTCTCACAGGTAAACAGGAGATAAAACCAACTGTATCTGATGTTGATAAACTTTTTAAGTCCAGGAGGAAATACAGTCTTGACTTCAAGGAAGTGAAAGGACAGGCATATGCAAAAAGGGCGATAGAGGTGGCAGTTGCAGGTGCACACAACATTATTATGATAGGTTCTCCGGGGGCAGGAAAAACAATGCTCGCTTCAAGGATACCTTCAATACTGCCAACCCTCACGCTACCTGAATCTCTTGAGATAACAAGGATACACTCTGTTGCAGGTATATTAAAAGAAGGGATTGTTACAGAGAGACCTTTCAGGTCACCACACCACACCGTATCCGACGTTGCCTTAATCGGCGGAGGAAACATCCCGAAGCCGGGAGAGGTGAGTCTGTCGCACAACGGGGTGCTGTTTCTTGATGAACTGCCCGAGTTTCACAGGGACGTTCTGGAGGTGTTGAGACAGCCGCTTGAAGACGGAAAGGTGAGTATCGCAAGGGCGAAAGGAAGACTGACATTCCCCAGCAGGTTTTTGCTTGTTGGTTCAATGAATCCCTGCCCCTGCGGCTGGTACGGTGACAGTACGCACCCCTGCCACTGCACACTTGCTCAGATACTGAAGTACAGGCGAAAGATTTCCGGTCCTCTTCTGGACAGGATAGACATACACATAGAGGTGCCGAGTCTACCTGCAGGAGTTCTGTTGAAAGAACGTGAAGAGGAGCCGTCGGAGGTGATAAGACAGCGTGTGGAAGCGGCAAGGCAGATACAGCAGAAGAGGTTTGAGGGTACCGGAATCTTCTTCAACGGACATATGACG
>DYKC01000102.1 GCA_020722825.1 Vermiphilus sp. | reverse complement strand
TACCAGCATTATCCATTGTCAGTCCCACTACCTTGCAGTTGTTGTTCTCTTTTATAACAGGTAGCAGTTTTTCTATCCTTTCGTTTTCACCATTGATTGAATTTATCATCCTGTCAGAACTTTTTATTCTGTTCAAACAATTTATTATCACGGCAGGGTCAGAACTATCAAGACATATCGGAATTTCTCCAAGTTCGTTAACAATATCCACAAGCCATTCCATATCAGAAATTTCTCTTGCCTGTCCTTTTCCAGTTCCAGCATTCAGGTCAATATAGTGCGCACCTCCATCTATCTGACTCCTGGCAATTTTCTTTATGTACTCCCTGTCCTTTTTTTCAATCGCCTGCGCTATAGATTTTCTTGTGGCATTTATTAACTCACCTATAATTATCATTTCAGCCTCCGTTTTACAAGCAATTAATGTATAACTTTCAACACCATTTGTCAAATTCAAACTATCAGATTAATATGTGTTATACTATCAAGATGAAGATTACGAAAGAGGAATTTGAGGAGATAGTCGCGGATAAACGTGAAAGTTTACCGAAGGTTATACGGGATAAGATTGAAAATGTGGAGTTTTTCGTGGAAGAAGGTACATCGCCCAACCTGCTAGGTTTATACCACGGTATCCCCTACCCGAAAAGAAAAAATCCCGGCTACTCGCTGATTATGCCTGATAAAATAACGCTCTTTAAAGGTCCCATAGAAAGAGGATGTAGGACAAGGGAACAACTGGAGAAGAGGATTGAGAAAGTCCTCTTTCACGAGATAGGACATTATCTCGGGCTGGATGAGGAAGACCTGCACAAGATGTCCCTCTAACCGATTTTCCTTAATTCCTTCATCAACAACCCGGCATAAATAAATTTTTTACCTTTGAAGAAACCCTTTACCTCGCGGACAGGCATAACACCCATAAGAGTATTTGTAAGGAAAATTTCATTTGCACCCTTCAAGTCCTCGGGGAAAAATTCCCCCTCCTTTATTCTTATGCCGCTCTTTTTGCAGATTTCAAAAACTACCTTTCTCGTTATGCCTGCCAGAATACCACACCTAATAGAGGGAGTAAAGATGGTTTTGCCCTTTATGAAAAAAAGATTTGACACCGAAGCGCAGGCAAGATATCCCTGCGTATTAAGAAGTATGGATTCATCGTATCCTTTTTCTCTTGCTTCAAACCGCACCAGCAGATTCTCAAGATAATTGAGGGATTTTATATATACAAGAGGTGACGCTTTGTTTCTGAAGTATTTTTTACTGATGAAACATCTCATCCCATTTTTATAAAACCTTTCAGGATAGGGATGGTATTTTTTCATCTGTATCAAAACATTTGACCGGCTTTCATCTCCGGGGTCAAAAGAATCTGTCTCTTTTCTGAAAACGCTGACCCTGATGTATGCATCAGCAAGTCTGTGTTCTTTAAGGGTATCCTCAATCATACCTTTTAATACTGCCCCTTTTTCTGCAATCTTGAGATTACATACACCCATACCCTTCTGCATCCGTTCCCAGTGGTCAGCCCACCGGAAAAGGCGGTAATTTTCAGCACGGAGGGTTTCAAAAAGACCGTCACTGTATAAAAATCCCCGTTTGAGTTTTGACAAAGAAATTTCTTTTTCTGCAACCGATTTACTGTTAAATATGTAATAGGTTTTCAATATAATTCTCCATGACCCACCAATATGTTGTAGATACCTTCGTGTAATAAATCGCACCGCTACCGTCTGCCTGAAGTGCAAGAATGTAGGACTGACTCCTCTCTACCAAGGGTCAAGAACAATGCCTTTGCCTTCGTCATTGTCTCTTCGTACTCTGCATCAGGAAGACTATCCCAGACAATACCACCACCCACAGGGTAGTACAAACGGTCTTTCTGTAAGAGTATTGTTCTAATAAGTATATTCAGTTCAAGGTTTCCATTGAATCCAATATATCCCATACTGCCGGTGTAAAACGCCCTCTTGTTCGGCTCAAGTTCCTCTATAATCTCCATTGACCTTATTTTGGGAGCCCCTGTTATTGAGCCGCCGGGAAAGGTTGCCTTTAACAGAACCACAGGCGTGACACCATCTTTAAGAATGCCTTCTATAACAGATGTGGTCTGGAATACCGTCTTATAACTCTCAACCCGCCTTAACGTCTTCACCCTAACAGTACCGTAACGACATACCCTGCCAAGGTCGTTTCTTTCAAGGTCAACTATCATAACCAGTTCGGCTTTGTCTTTTTCCGAGTCCAGCAGTTTTCTTCTGTATGCACTGTCCTGTTTTTTATTTTTTCCCCGTGGCATTGTTCCTTTCATCGGTACGGTCATCACTCTCTTGCCTTCCTTTTTCAGAAAAATCTCCGGTGAATTTGACAGAAGAAGAAAATCCCCTGTATTAAAATATCCTGAAAACAATGTGGGATTAACCTTCCTGAGTTTCAAATATACCCTCTCCGGAGAAAATTTTCCCTCTGCCTCAAGCCGCTGTGCAAAATTTATCTGGTAAACATCTCCTCTTGCAATGTAGTCTCTGATTTTTTCAATGGACCGGAGATATTGGTTGTATGTTATGTTAGAAGATATTTTGCTTATATCCGCCGGCACTTCTTCTCTTTTTCCTGATATTGTGGCTTTCATTCTGCATGAAAGCAATCCTTTCAAGAGGTCAATCTTTTTACGGAAAGCAAGATTGAAACTTTTCTCCTTCTCACCTGTAAGGTTTGCAGAAACAACCTGAATGCTTTTTTCAGTATGGTCTATCAGTAAAATCGTATCGTAGAATCCCAGGCATATGTCCGGCAGATTCAGGTCATCCTTGCCTGTGTCAGGAAGTTTTTCAATCTGCCAGGCCAGGTCATAGGAAAAATATCCCAGTGCACCGGGAGAGAAAAAGTATGGACAGGAAATACTGTATTCTGCCAGCAGATTATCAAGACTCTCAAGGGGGTTACCGCAGAAACTCTTTTTGCTGTGTTCCCCGGTAATGTGTATATTTCTCCCCTTGCTTCTGAAAACAATGAAAGGTTCAAAAGCAATAACAGAATATTTTTCAGTGCGGTTATGCAGACAGGTATCCAGCCAGACAAAATACTTTTTTTCCCTCAAAAGACGGAATAGGTTCTCAGGGGGGACAAAAGAAATTTTCTCAGCAATAAACTTCCTCATTTGTCTAATCTTTTTATCTTATTCACCCTTCTCAGGTGTCTTCCTTTCAGGAAAGGGGTTTCAAGAAACGCCTTTGTAATCTCAAGAGATAGTTCATTCCCAAGCAGTCTGCCGCCCAGGGTCAGTACGTTTGCATCATTGTGCTGTCTTGCAAGTATTGCATCTTGTATACTGCAGCATCTTGCTGCCCTGATATTTTTGAATTTGTTTGCCGCGATACTCATTCCAATTCCTGTACCGCATATAAGCACTCCTGCATCAATATCTCTGTTCTGGATTCCCTCTGTCAGTCTTTCAGCATAGTCCGGATAGTCCACGGATTTTTTGATGTGCGTCCCGTAATCAATAACATCAAATCCTTCTTTTTTCAGGTTTTTTTTCAAAAACTCTTTCAACTCAAACCCTGCATGGTCACTTCCCAGTCCCACCCTCATTTTTTCTTCTCCTGTTCTTTATCTTTACTCTCCTTCTCTTCCTATAGGACATATTCCTTTTCTCGGACAATGAAAAGAGTCCCTCTTTTTGTTCATCTGTTGTGGTTCTATATCTA
>DYKC01000101.1 GCA_020722825.1 Vermiphilus sp. | reverse complement strand
AAGCAAGTGCAGTAAGTATAGAGGCAATCGCCATAACAACAAGAACCTCCAGAAGTGTGAATCCTTTTCTGTCTCCGCACATCCTAACCCTCCATTTCAGGTCTTTCTTTTGACCATACCACTTGATAAATCTCCGCAGACTCGTTTGAAAAAATCTTTTTAAAGAGTTCTTCATTCTCTTCTATCCATCTTCTTTCAACATACTCCCCAGACCTTCTAATCACAATCCAGTCGGTCTTCTTCTGTTTTAACCCTTTATACCACAGGTCAAACGAGGGGTTTTTCCTGTATATTACCTCAGGTTTCTCTTTTACGTAAACAAACTTTGAGTCCTTATAGTAGTGTACGGGAAAGGTCTCTATGCTGTTTACGGATTGATAAAAGACCCTGTTGCCATAAGTCTTGCCATAAAAAGGATAAAGCAAAAACCCGCCTATGTATGCAATATTTTTCTCTCTCTCAGAATTTTTCTGTACAAACTCCCACACCTCTGCTTCCTTGCCGTAGAAAGACTTCCAGCCGTTGTACTTAAAGGATTGATATGTATCAGAGGTGAGAACAAATGGCCAGAAAAGCAGAACAGCGAACAACATGAAGGCAGCGGTAAGCGAAATGAGGTATCTTTTCTTCCTTGCAGGAAGATAAAACGCCGCAAAAAAGAGAGGCAGCGTAACCAAGAACCTTAAAATTACAACAGGTCTACCAATGGTCTCAACTATGCAAAAACACAACAGAAGAAAAGGGACCCACTGCAGTTTCTTAACATACCTGAACGGATAAAAAAAAGCGAGAGAGAAAATGGCATAGAGCGGCAGAAGGTGCCTTATCTGAAGATAGTTGGTAGGTATAGTAGATACATATATGACTATTGAGATAGGCACAAGGAGAAAAACGAAAAAGAGGTTCCTGTCCCTGACGAAGGATAGAAGAAGCGCTATAAAGAGAAAAACAAAGAGAAGGAATGAAACTGCTGCGTTGGGGTCAACCATTGATATGGGCTGGTAGAAAAGCGTTATGAGTTTTTTGAGTGCCAGAGGAAAAGAACTTCTGGAATATACCGCAACTCCTCTGAAAAGCGTATATCTACCAAGGTTTATCTCTGCAGGAAAAAAAGGGTTGTGTGTCAGGACAAGATTTCTTATGTAGGTAAAACCTCCTGCAAACAGAAGAAAAAGGATGCTGGATAAAAGATGCTTCTTTGAAACAGTTCCTTCCTGCATTTTAAAGAGGAATGGGATGAGTACAAGTATATATATTGGTGCAAAATTTTTTGTGGAGATGCATATTGCCGCAGAAAGCACACCCAGAGGTAATAGTCTCCTGTTACCTGCCGAAAAGCAGTAGAGCGCTGCTGCGAAGGTTGCAGCCATAATTAGGTCAACATACAAGAGCGTAGATTCTTTCAGTACCGGCTGCAGAAAAGCAAAAAGACTCATCGCCCCGAGAGACAACAAAACAGGGTATTTACCCTTCTTTGCCATTAAATAGACAGCCGCCATACCCATCAGGACAAAAGGCATCTGGACATACTTCAAAAGGAATTCTTTGCCTTGATAAAGGAAGAAATGGTAAAAAGTGCTCCCCCCCACAGGATAGTATGTCATTGAAATTTCGGTGAAATATAAAGGGCACAGGGAGAGAGAATGCGTTTTGAAAGAATTAACAGCAAAAGGCAGGTGATAGAGAAGTCCATCTGTGGTAAGAGGAGGAAGTATCAGGGAATATCTAATCACTGTATAATACACGGCAAAAATGGAAGATAGAAGGATGAAAGAAGACAGCGGTAAGGGTTTAAACTCAATACTCTTTATCCCTGTGAAACATTTTTCCCGATGACACAGATAAAAAGAGATACCCATAATACAGAGAAGAACGGTGGTTATGTAAGAAGGGGAAAGACAGTATGAGAGCCCAAGAAAAGTAAAAACTCCGAGAATCTGGGTGTAAAAGAGTATAAGAAACCCCATTAAAAAGAGCGGAACATTCCTCTCTTCTGCCGGCACCATTATTAAAAAGATAAAAAAACTGCTGACACCTGCAATCAATGTCCATAGAAGAAACATAGACTAACCCTCTTTACTTTTTACCTTTTTCCACCTTGTCCCGTAAGGCGTGTCTTCAAGAATTATCCCCGCTGAATTTAACCGCTTCCTTATCTCGTCAGATATCTTAAAATTCTTATCTTTTCTCGCCTGTTCTCTTTCCTTGAGAAGTTTCTGTTCCTCTTCTGATAGTTTTATCTCCTCCTTCTCCAGTATGGAAAGAATGCTGTCTGTCTCATCAAGAAAGTTCTTCACCTCTCTGGCATCCTCCTGCATAAGGGTCCCCTGGGACAGGGCAATGTTGACAACCTTCATAAGGCCAAAAATGCCTGCAAGGGCAGAGGATATGTTGAGGTCGTCTGCAAGTCCTTGTGTAAAAGTATCTCTTGCTTTCTGTATCTCCTCCTTTATTGTTTTATTGCTGTCTGCCCCTGTACAGAAATCCAGCGACTGGTAAAATGCGTTGTAGTGCTTAACCGTGTTTTCCGCCTGAACGAGCGCCTTCTCTGTAAAATTGAGGGGGTCTCTGTAGTGGGTTGAGAGCAGTAAATACCTCACTGCAACAGGGTTGTAACCTTTTTTTATTATGTCCCTCAGCGTGTAGAAATTGCCCTTTGACTTGGACATCTTCTCGTTGTTGACAAGAAGGTGGGCACAGTGCATCCAGTAGTTAACAAATTTTTTACCTGTTGCCGCCTCGCTCTGGGCAATCTCGTTTTCATGGTGGGGAAAGATGTTGTCAACCCCTCCGGTATGTATGTCAAAACTCTCTCCAAGATACTTCATACTCATCGCAGAACACTCTATGTGCCAGCCGGGTCTACCCCTGCCCAGTTCAGTATCCCAGGAAACATCTTCTTCTTTCTCCTCCTTCCACAGTGCAAAGTCACGCACATCCTCCTTGGCATATTCATCCACCTCAACCCTTGCTCCCGGCTTGATGTTTGAAAGGTCTATACCTGAGAGTTTACCGTAGGAGGGAAATTTAGCAATGCTGTAATAAATCGCACCTTCCTTCTCATATGCATAACCCTTTTCCATCAGTCTTTTTACAAGGGCTACCATCTCCTGTATGTGTTCAGTCGCCCTCGGCAGGTAGTCCGGCTTCTTCATCCGCAGTGTCTCCATATCCTCAAGAAATATCTCGGTATATCTGTCTGTATACTCCTTCAGACTGATACCCTCTTTGTGCGCTCCTGCAATGGTCTTGTCGTCAACATCGGTGATGTTCATCACCCTTAAAACCTTATACCCTGCGTACTCAAGATACCTGTGCAAAAGGTCCTCAAAGACATATGCCCTGAAGTTTCCTATGTGAGCCAGGTCATATACTGTCGGACCGCAGGTATAAAGTCCCACAAGACCTTCTTTTATAGGCTTGAACTCTTCCTTCTTCCTTGTCATCGTGTTATAGAATCTTATCATTTGTCTTCAAACTTCTCTTTCACCCCTTCGGGGTTTTCTATCAGGTTTATGGATGTCCTGTCAGCACCGCCCCTCAGGACAGCAAGCGCATCAAACCTGCCGTGCAGGTCTGTATGGCCGACTTTAGCTAGGAAAGTTGGTTTACTCCACCTGTACTCCAGCGGTGGACAGCCTGCCCGGGCAACGGTCACAGAAACCGCCACCCTGTCAAGAACCCCACAGTTCCAGAACGTCTCATAATACAGTTTCATCTCCTCAAAGTCTCTTTTATATCTTAGTTTCATTTTCACTGTTTATCCCTGAATTTCAGGGGCCCTTTTTATATCTGGGTCTGTAAATACATCGGTTTCATCCA
>DYKC01000100.1:1330-3863 GCA_020722825.1 Vermiphilus sp. | reverse complement strand
AAAAAAAATAAACTATAAAAGTGCCGGAACGATAGAATTTCTTGTGGATTCCGATAGCAACCCCTATTTTATTGAGATGAACACAAGGATACAGGTGGAACATCCTATTACCGAGATTGTTTCAGGAATTGACCTGCTGAAAAGTCAGATACTCGTGTCGCAGGGAGACAGACTTGGATTTAGCCAGGAAGAGATAAAAATCAAAGGGCATTCAATTGAATGCAGGATAAACGCTGAGGACCCATCGGAGGACTTTATGCCTTCACCCGGCAGGATAGAAAAACTTATCTTGCCAGGGGGTCCGGGTCTAAGGATTGATACCCATATATACGAGGGTTATTCCGTACCTCCTTACTATGACAGTCTTATAATGAAACTGATTTCCTATGGCAGGAGCCGGGCAGAAGCGATTGAAAGGATGCAGAGAGCACTGGATGAGATAGTTATTGAAGGCATAAAAACAACGATACCCCTCTATAAAAAAATCTTTGAGCACCCGATATTTTTGAGCGGAAGATACAGCGTTAGGTGGCTTGAATATTTTCTTGAGGCTGACAGGAAAAACGGTGGTTAAACTTGCTCAGAGCAAAACGAGGAGACAGGATTTTAAAAGAGATAAATCATTGCCTCTCACAATAAAAAACAGTGCTTCGGGGTAAAGGGGAAAGGAAAATGGAAGAAAAATACGGAAATCTTAAGATAGACAATGAAGTTCTCGGGGCAATCGCAGGGATAGCGGCTAAAAAAGTTCCTGGAGTACACAGGATTTTTACCAGTCTTGTAGGCGGATTAGCACAGATAATAAGAAAGACTCCAGATGCGGGTATCAAGGTTATCGTAGGAGAAAACGAGGTCAGTTTTGAACTGCGGGTTATTGTTGATTATGGGGTTAATATACCTGAGGTCACCTATCAGATTCAAAAGACTATAAAAGAAGAAGTGGAAAAGATGTCAGGGTTGAAGGTTTCCAATGTGGATGTGGTAATTCACGGTGTACACCTCTCAAGGCAAGATTTGCAGAAAGAGGAGGCGGAAAAAAATAAAAATGGTTGATTTGCACACGCATACGCTTTTGAGTGATGGAGAATTGTTACCTTCTGAACTTGCAAGAAGGGCTGAAGAAAAGGGATATGATTTTATAGGTATTACCGACCATGTGGATTTTTCTAATTTTGAAGATGTAATAAAATCAATCTTAAGGGCCTCTGAACGTATCAATAAAAACACAACAGGTATAAAGGTTATACCGGGGGTGGAGATAACGCATGTTAATCCGTCTGAAATACAGGGTCTGGCAAGGGAGGCAAGGAACTGCGGAGCCAGAATTATCGTTGTGCATGGGGAGACGATAGTGGAGCCGGTATTAAAAGGCACAAACAGAAGGGCTCTGGAGTCTGACATAGATATACTTGCACACCCAGGTCTCCTTGATAAAGATGATGCAAAACTGGCGGCGGAAAGAGAAATAAACATTGAAATATCAGCAAGAAAGGGACACAGTCTTTCAAACGGGCATATCGTTCGTTTGTGGTATGAATACGGATTTCCTCTGGTTCTTGATACAGATACCCATTCTCCCGAGAATCTTATTGATGATGCATTTGCGGAGAGACTTATCATCTCTGCAGGAGTAAAGCCGGAGGATGTAAAAAAAGTTCTGGATAACAGTCTGCGTCTTGCTCAGAAACTGCTGTGATAGTCTATATATCTGTAGCGGTGCGATTCATCCCGAGCCAAGCGAGGGAATTGATGCCTTCCCTTGTCATTGCGAGGAATGTTTTATATGACGAAGCAATCTCTTAAAAAAGAAAACTTTGCCCTGGTTCTGGTAGGTGGGGAAGAAAGAAGGACGGTGCTGTCTGCATTACAAGATGCAGGCTGGATTGAGTTCAGGGTGGATGAGTTTCTCAAAAAGTTCTCTGAAGAAGGTCTTCTCAAATGGCTCTCTCTTTTCCCCTCTGTCTTGCAAAGTTCGCCAATCCTCTATGGCAAGAGGAGAGAAAAAAAAGGTCAGGGTGATAAATTCTCTCTCTTTCGTATAGGAACGGTCAGATGGCAGAAAGAACATCAGGACAAGGGATTAAATATCACGGAGAAAAAAAGACTGGAGATATACAGGAAAATTGTTGATTATGTTGATTATGTGGATGTGGAGATTAAAAGCAGAATAGCGGAAGAGGTAATTAGATATACCAGATGGAAAAAGAAAAAGATTATTGCTTCCTATCATAATTTTTCAAGGACCCCTTCTTACGAGAATCTGAAAAAGATATACAGGGAGGGGATTGGTTTAAAACCTGATATAATTAAGATAGCAACCGTTGTAAGGTCTAAAGGTGAACTATTTACCCTGATGTCTTTCACCTACCACTATGCTGACAGATTTCCACTTGTTATAACACCAATGGATGTTTCTGTTACGGAGCGTTTAATGCCTCTTTATTTTGGTTCACTTTTCACATATGTTTCTCTTGAAAAGCAGACAGCCTCGGGTCAAATCTCATACAGAAAGATTGCCTGTTTGCTTGACAAT
>DYKC01000100.1:0-1230 GCA_020722825.1 Vermiphilus sp. | reverse complement strand
AAAAATGAAGAAAGCATTGAATCCATTTTCTATAGTGCAGGAACAACTTGACGGGTGTGCAAAAATTTTGAAACTTGATGATAACACACACAATTTTCTGCGTATGCCAATGAGAGAGATACGCGTTTCCCTGCCTGTCAAGATGGACGATGGCACAACGAAGGTGTTTGAGGGGTTCAGGGTGCAGTATAACAATGCTCTCGGACCGACCAAAGGCGGAATCAGGTTTCATCCGGACGAGACAATAGATACAGTGAGGGCACTGGCAGCGTGGATGACCTGGAAGTGTTCACTTCTCAATCTGCCTCTTGGAGGAGCTAAGGGCGGGGTCATATGCAATCCCAAGCAGATGTCTAAGGGGGAGTTGGAAAGACTCAGCCGTGTTTACATAGACAGGGTATGGAAGTGCATAGGTCCTGAGGATGATGTACCTGCTCCTGACGTTTATACCACACCCCAGATAATGGTGTGGATGATGGACGAGTATTCAAAAATTGCCCAGAAGAACCAGTTTGGTGTTATTACAGGTAAGCCGCTTATCCTGGGCGGTTCGGCATGCAGAGATGATGCCACTGCGAGAGGCGGGTTGTATGTTCTTAAGGAAGCGGCTGATGAGATTGGGTTGAACCTTGAGCATTCCACTGTAGCGATACAGGGATACGGAAATGCAGGTTACAACGCCGCACTCCTGGCTAAAAATCTTTTTGGCTCCAGGGTGGTTGCTGTGAGCGACAGCCGGGGCGGAATATTTAACAAGAATGGACTTGACCCTGAAAAGGTGCAACAGCATAAAATTAAAACCTCTTCGGTTGTAGGATTTCCGGGTGCAACAGAGATATCAAACGAGGAACTCCTTGAACTTGACGTTGATGTGCTGATACCTTCAGCGCTTGAGAACGTTATTACAGAGGAAAACGCAGGTTCAGTCAAGGCGAAGATAGTGGTTGAACTGGCAAACGGGCCTACAACGCCTGAGGCTGACAGCATTCTTTTCTCTAAAGGGGTGCATGTTCTGCCTGATTTCCTTTGCAATGCAGGCGGAGTGACAGTTTCATACTTTGAGATGGTACAGAACTTTTATATGTATTACTGGGACAAGGAAGAGGTTGACAAGCGGCTTGCCAGGAAGATGGCTGAGGCGTACCATTCTGTTTTGCATAATTCCAAAAAATATGGAATCAATATGAGGCAGGCGGCTTACGTTGTTGCAGTTGGAAGGGTGGCTGAGGC
>DYKC01000099.1 GCA_020722825.1 Vermiphilus sp. | reverse complement strand
CACGCCAAGTCGCCCCAAACATATTCTCAATCTCAGACCTTCCATTTTATACCTCTCGATTTACATCAATGTAATAAGCATTTCATTACACATATCATATATCGTAATGTATTAGTTTCAAAAAGTCAAAGTTTGTTTTGTAATAGTCACACAGATCGTTACCACCCCTGCGATAAAAATTAAGAACCAAATCAGTAGATATTTTATCAGGTATTATAGAGGGATATAAAACTCTTCATCATCAGTTCTATGACTCCTTTCTGCATGCTTGATACCCTTTCCTACCCTTAGGTGCTCTGGCTAACTTTTCCCATAATCCGTTGCTTTCCTCCTCTTCCTCGCTTCAAGTTTGTCTATTTTATACATTTTGTTGTATGATATTTCCATCCCCTGTATACCTCCTTTCGGAGCAAGGAAAAATGCTGCCTTATAATTAAAATCTGGTATACCGGCTATTTTAACAGATTCTTCAAATTCGGTTAGATAAGAGTGGTAACAATCTCTATAACCACTTACCAAAAAGGTTTTTGACAGGGAGCTTAGAAAGTAGTAAACTGTTATTTAGTTGGGGTTGACTGAATACTTACTGCTACGCTTTGATGTGACTGGATTTGTCTCCATAAAAACAACTTTGGCTTTTTAAAGCTAATACATTACGGTGGGTTTAAAAGAATGGATAAAAGGCAGAGAATTATTTTGTATATGCTTTTAGGTGTTCTGATTGTGATAGCAGTCTCTTTTCTTTTTGTAAAAGAAAGAAACCGTATTGCTGCTAAGAGAGGGGTTTTTGTATATTTTTTAGGTTATGATGAGGAGCAGAAGAATTCATATCTTGTTCCCCTGTGGAGAGAAACTGACAAGGCTTTGGAAACAGATGAGAAGATAAAACTTGCAATAGAATATCTGTTTAAAGGGCTTACTGAAGAGGAAAAAGTGGCAGGATTAACCAATGCAGTTGTGGAAGATACACTGCTGCTAAATGTCAGGGTTGAGGGTGATACGGTTTATCTGGACTTTTCAAAGGAAATAGAGCAGGGCGGTGGTGCTGAAATGATGACCGACCGTCTTGCTCAGATTGTTTTTACAGCAACTCAATTTGAGCCTGTAACAAAGGTGCAGATGCTTATAGAAGGTAATTTCATTAAATACTTCAGCGGAGAAGGTATTACCGATGTGGAGCATCCAATGAGCAGAGATAACTTTGATTACAGTATAAGACAAATCATAACCTCCACAGGTAGAAACAGAGGTTCGGGAGTCGGGATTGGAGATTCGGGAAAGAACAAGGCAGGGAAAAGTTTTTCCGAATCCCTAAACCCGTCTTTACAAAAGTGAGGGGTAAAGGAGGGGAATCTTATATGAAAGAAAAGATACACCCGAAGTATGGCGACTCTACTATAGTATGCGTTTGTGGGAATATAGTTAGAACCCGCTCAACGAAACCTGAAATAAAGGTGGAGATATGTTCTAACTGTCATCCTTACTTTACAGGTAAACAAAAACTCGTGGACAGTGCCGGTATGGTGGAAAGATTCAATAAAAAATATGGATCAAAACAACCAAAATGAATATTTCTCCACTCCTTTTAAAGATAAACTCAGAAACATACAGAAAGAGTATGAAAAGTACCTTGATGTAATGACATCCGCGGATAAATCGTCCTTAGAATTCAAGGAAGCCGTTATAAAACTCCGGGAAATGGAAGAGGTAATCCGCCTTAAAGGTTCCAGAGACAACATCAAGAAGAAGATTGAAGAGACAGAAGAATTGGCCAGGACTGCAGATACGGAGATTAAAGGACTCGCGGAAGAAGAACTGAAAGCACTTGTCAAAGAAAAAACGCAAATTGAGGAAAAAATAAAGGAAATACTGTTTCCTGGAAAAGCAGAAGATATTAAAAATGCTATCGTTGAGATACGCGCTGGGATTGGAGGGGAGGAAGCTTCACTTTTTGCGAGGGATTTGTTTAGGATGTATTCAAGATTCTGCGAGAGAAAAGGTTATGGTGTGGAGATACTGAGTAGTCACCAATCTTGTACCAGCGGGTTCAAAGAAATAATTTTTTCTGTTAAGGGGAAGGGTGCATACGGAAGTTTTAAATATGAAAGCGGGGTTCATCGTGTACAAAGGGTTCCGGATACTGAAAATTACGGACGAATACATACCTCAGCCGCTACGGTTGCAGTTTTCCCTGAAATGGAGGAAAAAGAGTTAAGAATTGACCCTGCCGAACTTAAAATAGAAACATTCCGTTCATCCGGAGCCGGCGGACAGAGTGTTAATAAAACGTCTTCGGCAGTGAGGATTGTTCATATACCTACAGGCATAGTTGTAAGTTGTCAGGATGAAAGGTCTCAGATGCAGAATAAGGTAAAGGGTATGAAGATTCTAAGGGCGAGGCTAAAAAACCTTTACGAATCAGAGAAAAAGAGTAAAATAGATAGTGCAAGGAGAGAATCTGTCAGAACAGGAGAAAGAAGCGAAAAAATAAGGACTTACAATTTTCCCCAGAATAGGCTTACAGACCACAGAATTGATTTAAGTCTTTATAATCTTGACAGAATCATGGAAGGGGAGATGGAAGAATTGGTAAAAATTTTGGGGGAGAGATTACAATGATAAATCTCCCTATACCCCCTTTCTCCCCCTTTAGTAAAAGTGGGTTAGAGAGGATTTGGAGGGGGAAATGTCTACTCTACGAAAAAATGAGATATTTATTGTCCTTGTAATAGTTTTTACAATCTGCCCGCTGGTGGTTTTTCCCACTGACTATCAGGATACTATTAACAATGGTGTGATTTTGCTGAAACAGGGAATGGTTGAAGAGGCAATAAAGTCTTTTGAAGATGCCAGGAGGATGCAGTCTGCTTCGTCTGAAGTTTACTACTATCTCGGGCAAGCGTATTACCTTGCAGGTAAAAAAAACAAAGCTCTGGAAAACTACAAGAAGGCAGTTGAACTTCAGGATTCAAATCCTGATTACCATTATTCCCTTGCTTTATTGTATCTATCCGATGGGAAAAAAGATGAGGTGATTGCAGAACTGGACCGTGTTATAAAAATTGCTCCTGCCTCAATAACCGGAAAGTATGCCGTCAGACTGAAGGAGGAGATTACCAGGAGTTTGGTAGACGAAGAGATGGTGAAGAAATGGCTCAAAATAGAGGAGGAAGGAAAAAAACAGGAGGAAGGAAAAGAACAGGAGGAAGGAAAAAAACAGGAGGAAGGAAAAGCAAAAGAAACGGTAACGCCTGAGACAAAATTTGGGATGCCGGAAGAACCTGTAGTGAAAATGTTGCCTGTAGAACAGATAATAAAACAGATAAAATTTGGAAGGGAAACTATCAGGAAAGATTCTTCAAGGCAACTGATAAAATATGCTCAGCCTGAGCTGGTAAGGGTTTCAAGAGAAATTATTGATTTGTTCAACAAAAGCAGGGACAATGAAATAAAAAGAAACCTTATGATAACACTTGGAAAGGTTGGTACCACTGAATCAGGAGCTGTGCTTCTTGAAACGGTTCAAAACAGAAATGAGTTGTTTGATATTCGCCTTGTGGCTCTTGAAAATATTACCAGTGTAAGGACGCCGGAAATTATGCAGACTTTGAGAAATACATTGAAAGGATTGATAGAATCAAGAGAGTCTGCAAGGGCTGAAGCGAGAAAGAATATTCAGGAGATAACTAAAAAGACAGACAAGATGACAGCAAAAAAAACAGCACTGAATTTAGAAATACAGCAGAATAACAGCAAAATACAGGAGATACAGAATAAGATAGGTATGGGTGGATATATGCCCCCTCCTGATTTTAATATGCCCCAGCCGGAAGGAGCGGAAGATGTCAAGCTGCTTACTGCTGAAGAAATACTTAAATTACAGACAGAGGAGAGAAAATTAAGAGAG
>DYKC01000098.1 GCA_020722825.1 Vermiphilus sp. | reverse complement strand
GTTCTCCCCAGTTAAAAAATATATCAAACTAATTCTTGCTAAAGAATTAAAAGGGGCTTACTCGGTTAGGAGAGAAACTTAGTGATATTTTCCAGTTTATGCCGGAGAAGGTTCCCCTGTTGAATGCCGCATAGATTTAAAGATTGATTCTTATCCACATTGGTTTCTGAGGTGCTTTCGCCGCCATAGCCGGTCAACATTTCCTGAGAATAATTTCCTGCTATCTCTGCATCTGCACGCATGCTGACGAAGCGTGGATGCGCCGTATCAATTTCAATTCTCCAATAACCGCTCCGGAGTACTGCATAATCGTTGTTTAGGTTACGAATCATTGTTTAGACCTTTTCCCTGGGAAAGGTTATCTCTCAGCATCTTTTTTTCAATCTCTTTTATCATCTGCTGTTTTTGCCTTATCCATAAGGGTGCAACGAGCATCTCCTGTGGGCAGTCTGCTGTCAACCTCTGTATTACCATTTCGGGATTAAGATGTGCGATAAACTCTGCCGTTATTTCTACGAAGTTTTCCATCTCCAGCGGTCTGTATTTCCCCTCAAGGAACATTTTTTCAAGGACAGTACCTTTTACAATATACAGTGGATGTATCTTTATTCCATCAAGTCTGATGTGGCTGCATTCCCTGGCGGTTTTGATGGCGTCTTCTTTTGTTTCCCCCGGAAGTCCTATGATGACGTGGGCGCAGATTTTCAGCCCTCTGTTTTTTGTAATGTCTATTGCTTTTAAAAAATCCGCATAGGTGTGGTTTCTGTTGATGAGTTTCAGGGTTGTATCGTTAACAGACTGCAGACCGTATTCCATCCAAACCTCATAGTATTTCGTATAGGTCTCAATCAGGTTAAGTTTTTCTTCATCTATGAGGTCAGGTCTTGTCCCTATGGCTATACCTGCTATATCTGGGAATTTTCTTAGGACATCATACCGTTTCTTAAGAACCTTCACGGGTGCGTACGTGTTTGAATAGGGCTGAAAGTAGACTATAAATTTTTTTGCCCTGTACCGTTTTCTTCCATATTCTATCCCTTCTGAAATCTGCTGTTCAAGGGTTATATTCTTTTTCCTGACAGCGGGGCTGAATGAATAGTTATTGCAGAAGATACAGCCCTCCTTACTGAGAGTGCCGTCAATGTTGGGGCAGGAAAATGCCGCATCAACAGTGACTTTGTGCACGCGGCATCCAAACCTTTTCTTCAGGTATTCAGAGAATTTATAGTAGGTAGTCATTTAGCGGTTATGGTAGTCTTATCTCCTTTGAGTCCTTTGGATTCCGCCGTTACAGTTATGGTCCCTTTAATTCTGGTTGAGCGCAGGTATAATACGCATTTTCCGTTGAATGCCTTTCGGTAATCTGCCTGAAATGGTTCGGTGGATACCGGGTTACCATTACCAACAGCGGCTATTTCAGCAGGCCCTTCAACATTAAATCTTACAAGGTTGTCTGCTCGGGGGCACAGCGTTCCTTTGTCGTCAATAATTTCCACATATACGAATGCCATGTCATCTCCATCAGATTTTATTCTCTTTCTGTCCGTCAGCAGTTTTATCCCAGCCGGTTTTTCTGCCGTTCTTATGATAGTTTCCTTTACGGGTTTCCATTTTCTGTCATAGGCGACTGCCTTTAATTCACCCGGTTTATACACTACTCCGTTCCATACCAGCCGGTACCTGTTCATAAGGTTTTTGGGATGTTTTGTGCGGACGCCCTGTGATACACCGTTGACAAAGAGTTCAACAGTTTCCCAACTGCTGTAACAGTGAACGGGTATAATCTCTCCCTCGTGTCCGGGCCATGTCCAGTGAGGGAGCAGATGCAAAGTTTTTTTATCTGCCCACCTGCTCTGATATAGATAAAACCTGTCTTTGGGGATTCCGCACAGGTCAACTATGCCAAAGTATGAACAGTGGGAACTGCGGCTCGGCCACTCCTCGTAATTCAAGTAATGTGGCCAGGATTCTCCAAGATAATCAAAACCGGTCCATACAAACTCACCCATTATAAAAGGATTTTCATCAATGCCCCTGAACTCTACATCCGGAATATAGCCACCGGAGCCACCGTGGACGCTTGAAAGGTCGTAACTGTTTATCTGAAGTGATAGACGTCTTACATTTCTTCTTTCTTCCGATACCGCCATGTAGTATCTTTCTTCTTCTACCGGGAAGTAGTACTCTCCGCGCGTACTGATGCAGGAGGCAGTTTCGCTGCCGTACATTGGCTTTCCTGGAAGTTGTAGATGATACAGACAGTAGTGGTTGGGTTGGTAGTTCCATCCGGGGACGTCCACTACTTCAACCAGTCCGTTTTCAATTGCAGGCTCAGGTGCATTGAATGCAGACGTTGTCGGTCGGGTCGGGTCTTCCTCGTGGCAGATATTGTGCAGGAAACGGGTTGTTTTTGCACCTGTTTTTGCATCAAACTTTTCTGGGATTTCATTGCCTATACTCCACATAATAACACTCGGGTGGTTTCTGTCCCGTCTTATCATTGCTCGCAGGTCTTTCTCCGCCCATTTATCAAAAAGTATGTTGTATCCATTTTTGCACTTTGGTATTCGCCACTCGTCAAATGCCTCGTCTACGACAAGAAAGCCCATTGCATCTGTAAGTTCAAGAAGTTCGGGGGCAGGGGGATTATGGCTTGTTCTGATGGCGTTGCATCCCATATCCTTCAGGATTGTTAACTGACGTTTCAGTGCCGCCTTGTTTACAGCGGCCCCGAGAGGGCCCAGGTCATGATGCATACACACACCTTTGAATTGCAAATGCTCCCCGTTCAGAAAAAAGCCTTTTTCAGCGTCAAACCTGAGTGTGCGTATGCCAAAAATGGTTTCATAGTTATCAACAGGTTTACCGTCAACCCTTACGGTAAACCTTGCGGTGTACAGCTCTGGGGAATTGACAGACCACAGTATGGGAGACTTAAGGTTGAGTTTCTGTAGAAAAACCTTACTTTCCGTTACAATTTTTGTGTTGGATTTAACAGCAACAGATTTCCCTTCAGGGTCAAAGATTCTTGTCTCCAGTTCTGCCTTTATCCTTTTGCCTGTATGGTTTTCTATTAGTATCTGCATCTTAATTTCTGCCCGGTTTTTGTTGATGGATGGTGTTGTGATGTACGTTCCCCAGTGGGCGATATGGACCGGTGAGGTTATCACAAGCCTGACGTTCCTGTATATACCGGCTCCCGGATACCAGCGGGATGCGAGGGGTTTGTTGTCCACTGATACCGCAAGGATATTTTTCCCCGTGTGAACAAGGTTTGTTATGTCAAAGGCAAAAGAGGAGTAGCCATAGGGCCACCCACCAGCGTATTTACCGTTACAATAAACCTTGCTGTGGCTCATAACACCGTCAAACTCAACACTGACACGTTTTGAACTAAGATCCTGTGGGAGATTAAACGCGAGACGGTACCACGCCTTTCCAACATAAGAAAGTCCTCCTGTGCGCCCGTTATTGTTTTTATCAAACAGTCCCTTGATACCCCAGTCATGCGGCACCCTTACTGTCTCCCATCCTGTATCGTCAAAATTTACATCGGCCATCTCAGGAGTATAATCACGCGTGAATTTCCATCCATCTTTTAGCAGATGTATCTGCCTGATAGAACCCTTTTCCATTTTACCCATAACAATCCTCCTTGTATTTGTATGTAAAACATATTAGTGCTCCTGATCATAGTCGGCTTCACTCTTCTGTTTCTGAGTGGCTGTGGATTCCTCCACTGGAATATAGGTGTGGGCATCTCGCTCTGAGAGCCATCCATTTGCCTTGTATATATATCACATTAATTGAGAATCAGGAGCCCATGGACGGACTTGAACCGTCGACCCGCGCATTACGAATGCGCTGCTCTGCCGCTGAGCTACACGGGCTAAATGTTCTTGTTGAAGATTATTTTATAATCAGAAGTTTCCCAAATGACAAAATCCTACCTCTCCAGCACTTTCTCAGAAGTGTT
>DYKC01000097.1 GCA_020722825.1 Vermiphilus sp. | reverse complement strand
TTCTGCATTAATACTATTGTGATAGTATTTTGAACCAGACCTGTCTTGTTCTGGGTCCGTCAAATTCGCAGAGAAAGATACCCTGCCAGGTTCCGAGACACAGAGAGCCGTTTTCAACAAAGACAATTAAAGAGTGGCCAAATATGCTGGATTTTATGTGTGCGTCAGAATTGCCTTCAAAATGACTGTAACTGTCATTTACTGGTACAAGTTGTTCCAGTTTTGCAATGATGTCTGCCTTTACGGAAGGGTCAGCATTTTCATTGATTGTCAGACCACAGGTTGTATGAGGAACAAATATATGGCATATGCCACTCTTTACACCTGCTTTTCTTATTACGCTGTTAACAATATCCGTTATTTCAATTAATTCATTGTGTTTTGTCGTTCTTACCGTTGATTTTTCCATGGTTTTTTAATCTGGAACTGATTATTTATAAGCCACAAGATTTTGACATTTAATTGTAAAACAGGGTTTAGTGGTGGTCAAATTTTAATTTGGAGTGAATTTATGATACATTAAAAAGAGAATAGTAAATTTATTTCAAAATGAGGTATTGACTGGGAGGAAAAAATGGGAAAAGAGTTAAAAGGTAATATGGTGATCGCCCAGAGCGGAGGGCCCACGGTGGTAATCAACCAGAGTCTTGTTGCAGCCGTAACGGAGGCCAGGAAACACAGCAGGATTAAAGGGATTTACGGTTCTCTGAACGGTATAAAAGGCATTCTGGAAGAAAGATTTACAGACCTGAGGAGGGAAACCTATTCAACCCTAAAGAAGGTGGCTTTCACTCCCTGTGCGGCGCTGGGAAGTGTAAGAAAAAAGCCAAGTGAACAGGAGTGTGCGGAGATTCTCAGAATACTGCAGAAGTATGACGTGCGTTTTTTCTTTTACATCGGCGGGAACGATTCTGCTGAAACTGCTAATATTCTAAGTGAGAGTGCAAAAAAGCTCAACTATGAGTTCAGATGTTTTCATATACCCAAAACTATTGACAACGATCTGCTTGAGAATGACCATACTCCAGGTTATGCAAGTGCGGCAAAATTCGTAGCAATGGCGGTTATGGGCGATAATATGGATAACATATCACTGCCAGGGGTAAAAGTGGATATTGTGATGGGTAGGCATGCGGGTTTTCTTGTTGCCGCTTCAGCGCTTGCGAGAAGCAGTGAAGACGATGGGCCGCACCTTATATATTTTCCTGAAAGACCTTTTTCAAAAGAACAATTTCTTAAGGATGTAGAAGGGGTTTACTCAAAACTTGGCAGGTGTCTTATAACAGTATCCGAGGGTATTGCGGATGAGAAGGGAGAAGCGATTGCCTCAAAATTCACAAAAGAGGTGGATACCTACGGCAACGTCCAGTTAAGCGGTACGGGCGTGCTGGGAGACCTGCTTGCAGATATGATAAAAAAGGAATTAAAGGTCAGCCGTGTCAGAGCAGATACATTTGGGTATCTCCAGAGGTCATTTCCATCGGTATTTTCGGAGGTGGACGCAAAGGAGGCCTATGAGGTGGGTAAACTTGCTGTAAGGTATGCGGTCTCCACCAACATTGATGGCTCAATTGCCATAAAGCGAAAGCCAGGCAAAAAATATAATGCCTACTTTGAACTCGTGCCTCTTAACAAGGTAGCCAGAAATACCAGAAATATGCCTGCGAAGTTCATCAACAAACAGAGCAATGATGTCACCCCAGCGTTTATTAACTATGTAAAGCCACTCGTTGGGAAATTGCCTGAGATTGGGAAATTAAGGTATTACCCCATTAATAAAAGGTGACTATCAGAAGGAAATAAAAACTTGAAATTTATTGAGTAAAAGCAAGATTCCAATAACAATCAGAAGGGCTCCTGTAGATATTTCTATTTTTCTATAGTGCTTTTTTATCCGGTTGAAAACTTTCAACATTTTGTTTATGGCTATTGTCGTAAGGATGAAAGGCATTCCTATGCCGAGTGAATAGAAAAGAAGAAGAAGTATCCCCCTTCCTACAGATTCTTCTGTAGATGCTATGATAAGAATTGAAGCCAGAACAGGTCCCACGCACGGGGTCCAGCCAAAGGCGAAAACCATCCCTATTATGAATGCTCCGGCATAGCCGCCTGCTATTTTTCCTGTCTGAATCTTTTTCTGTCTGTACAGGGGTTTAATTTTAAGAATGCCCGTAATGTGTAGACCAAACAGTATAATAATAATTGAACCTGCTATTCTCACTGCATCCTGCTTCATAAGCAGTTGTCTGCCCAACCATGTTGCCGATGCTCCGAGCATCGTAAATACCGAGGTGAAACCAAGGACAAAAACAACAGACAGCAAAATATTTTTTTTATAGTGCTGTCCTTCCTTAATATTTCCAATTGAAATGCCAGTGATATAAGAGAAATATGCAGGTATTAGGGGAAGTATACAGGGACTGAAAAAAGATAATAGACCTGCGGTGAAACTTATTAATACCGTATAATTTTGAGTTGTTTCCATATCCGAAGGATTATA
Source organism: Vermiphilus sp. (assembly GCA_020722825.1). Lineage (GTDB taxonomy): Bacteria > Ratteibacteria > UBA8468 > B48-G9 > JAFGKM01 > JAFGKM01. The sequence goes on along the minus strand of DYKC01000097.1, from coordinate 1,502 downwards.
CAACATTAGGTTAGGAGATACAAATGCTATAACAGGGGGAGGATATGAAGGTAAGAAGATCCGATCTTAATTTTGTCCCGGAACCATTTAAGATGCCCCTCGGATTTAAAGGGGGATACCTGACCGGTACATGGCAGACATTTGTATGTCTTGAAACTGAAAATAATTATGGAATAGGTATTGGAACGCAGAGTGTGTTGTGGTCTGATGCTGCTGTTTTTTCTTCGCACAGCGGGGGCCGGCGAACCTGCAATGTCTCTTGTGGATGCTGCTACAGTGGTTCTTGACACACCTACGGTTCTCACAGGTCCACATCCTTCAGCCCTTTATGCCGTTTATCTTTTCAAGGTTTTGAGCCCAAAGACAAGATTTGTTTCGGTTGTATGCTCTTTCGGATGGGGCGGAAATATGTTAAAATCAACAACAGATATGCTGCCACATGGCAATGTTGAGGTTTTAGGCCAGGTAATAATCAACGGTTATCCGGGCAAATCGGATTTAAGGTTACTTGAAAATCTTTCAGAAAGTATTGTAGAACGACACAGGAAACTGAATCTGTTGCGAAGGTTTAAAACAGATAAAATCATAATCCCTGACCATAAAGACAGTGATAAATGGTGAGTAGAAGGCATTTAAGTGCTGAAAAATTAAACACTATTCACTGGTTTCATACGCGGGATAAAGGAAGAATGGAAAGAAAAGGGAAGGGCAGGAATTGGTAAAAGGAGATGTAGACCAGATTGTGGAGATGTTGAATAAGGCGTTGTCTGATGAATTGTTTGCAACCCATCAGTACTGGCTCGGGGCAAAACTGGCGACAGGGCCTATGAGAGGGCAGGTTGTTGCAGAACTTAGGGAGCATTCAGCGGCTTGAAGGTATGAAATGAGGAAGAAAACAGAAAAAGAAAAGATAGCATGCGTGCGATAAAGGTGCTCGGGATTCTTGGGAGTCCGCGAAGGGGGGGTAACAGCGAGGTTTTGCTTGACAGATGTCTGAAGTCTGCAGAGGGTAATGGTGCACAAACAAAAAAATTCGTACTTAACACAATGGATTTTATACCCTGTCAGGAATGTGCACAGGTAAGGAGGGACGGTAGATGTAAGATAAAGGATGATATGCAGAAACTTTATCCTGCTGTTGAGCAGGCTGATGCCGTAGTTTTTTCCTCCCCCATTTTTTTTGGCAGTTTATCGGCTCAGTCTAAGATGATGATAGACAGATTTCAATGTCAGTGGCTGGGCATACATATTTTTAAGACATATAATATCATAAAAAGAAAACGTGGGGTTTTTTTGTGTGTTTCAGGAGCAGACAGAAAGGACTTTTTTGAAAACGCGAGAGCGATAGTAAAAAACTTTTTTGCCACAATCGGGGCATTATATGAATACGAACTTTTCTGTCCAAATGTTGATGAAAAAAACGAGATAAAATATCACCCTGACTGTAGAAAAAAAGCGGAAGAAATAGGCAGTGCCATTTGTAACAGGCAGAAAGTAGTATA